>JACQBB010000331.1 GCA_016194625.1 Elusimicrobiota bacterium
CGCGACGCCGCTCGAGTCCGCCGCTTCGATGGCCGCCGCGCTGGGCGCGCCCGTCTCGCTGAAGGCCCTGCCCCGGCTCGAGACGCCGCGCGCGGTCCGCGCCTCCGACCCCGCCCCGGCCCCGAAGTCCGGCTCGCTGTCGGGCTACGTGACCGTGACCGGCAACGGCTTCATGAACTGCTCGGGCGGCATGAACGGCTCGGGCTGGATGAGCGGCTGGGTGAACCTGCGCGCCGACGTCAACGTGCGCACCGACGACGGCTCGACCGGCACGGTCCCCGTCACCGGCACGGCCTTTCTGAACGGCTCCTGCCAGAACGGCTCCGGCTTCGTCAACGGCAGCGCGATGCTCAACGGCACCGGCTCGCTGTACAAGGACGGCCGCTACGTCGGCACCGCGTCGCTGTCGGGCAACGCCTTCATCAACCAGTACGTGTCCGGCGGCTTCGCCTGGATCAACCAGAGCGTCTTCGTCTCCGGCCGCTTCGACACCCGCTGACCGTCAGCGGCCCAGGGCCTTTCGCAGGAACTCGGGGAGGGCGAAGGCCCCGGCGTGCACCGCCGCGTTGTACCACTTGAGCGGCAGGCGCACGGCCTTCACGCGCGCGGGGCGCAGGTCCTTCACCGGGCGGATGCCCTTGGACGCGTAGGTGAACGCCCACAGGCCGCCGGGATAGGTCAGGTTGTTGAACAGGTAGGCGTCCACGACGGGGAAGATCGGCTTGAGGAGGCGGTCCAGGTTCTTGATGGTGCCGATCTCGTAGAACGGGGAGCCCGCCTGGCTGACGACGATGCCGTCGGCGGTGAGCACGCGCCTCACGTCCTTGTAGAACGCGGGTCCGAACAGCTCCTTGGCCGGACCGAACGGCTCGGTCGAATCGACGATGACCACGTCGAAGCGCTCGCCGGTCTCGCGCACGAACTTGACCCCGTCCTCGATGCGCACGCGCGCGCGGCGGTCGGACAGCTTGCCGGCCGTCTGCGGGATGAAGCGCCGCGAGGCCTCCACCACCAGCCCGTCGATCTCCACGAGCGTGCAGGACTCCACGCTCTTGTGGCGCAGGACCTCGCGCACGGTGCCGCCGTCTCCGCCGCCGATGACGAGGACGCGCCGCGGCTTCGGATGCAGGAAGAGGGGGACGTGCGCGATCATCTCGTGGTACACGAACTCGTCGCGCTCGGAGACCATCGTCATGCCGTCGATGAGCAGGAGCTTGCCGTGGCCCTTGGTCTGCACGACCTCCACGGTCTGGAACGGGCTCTTGCCCTTGAACAGGCTCCGGGTCTTGCGGAAGCCCGTGCGGACGATGCCCTGGTACTCCTCGTCGATCCAGCCGGCGCGCGCGCTCATCGGGTCTCCTAAAGGACGATCTCGAAGGCGCCCGCGGCGCCCTCGACGGGTTTGAAGTGGTGGTCGAAGGTCACGCGGTAGCCGCAGCCCAGGTTCTGGCGCACCGCGCGCTTGATCGGGTAGTGGCAGCGGATCTTCTTGCGCGAGGTCTGCGGCTGGAACAGGACCACGTCGCAGGACTGCGGCTTGAACAGTCTCGAAGCTGACGTAGGAGCCGTTCTTCTGCGGCGTCACGTGGATCGTGTAGTACTTCGGCCCGCGGATGGCGTTGAGCGAGTAGCCCATCGGCTCGAACAGGTAGTCGTCGACGGCGAAGCCCGGCAGGATGGACCACACGCCGGACTTCTCCTTGATGAACTCCTTCTTGCGCTGGGGCCCCGACATGAACACCTTGGCCGCGGTCGGGTCGATGCCGTGCATCAGGATCTCGAGCGTCAGGTCGTCCTGGGCCGGCTGGTACGGGCGGTCCAGGTGGTACAGGAAGACGTGGTGGTCGTCGCCGTCGCCGAAGCGGAAGGACTTGCTCGGCATCGTGTCGGAGAGCCGCCGCACGTCCTCGAAGAAGTTCGTCGGCTGGTATTCCTGATGATGCGCGTTCTTGCGCTCGTAGATCAGGTACGAGAAGTTGTCGCGGCCCAGGTCGTCGCACATCTGCAGGACCGCCGAGACCAGGTCGGTGCGGCCGCAGGTGATCATCGTCAGCCAGGTGTCGGCGACGAACAGGCTCGACTCGGAGAGCAGGTGGGCGTCCAGCGACTCGTTGGACACCGTCGAGAGGATCTGCGCCCGCGACTTGGCGACGATGCCCTTCCAGTAGTCCAGGCCGCGCGCGCGCAGGGACGGCTGCCCCGGCAGCAGCGCGATCTCGACCTTCTTCTCCGGCCCCTCGAAGAACATGCTCTATCTCCGGGCCTTGCGCTTGCGCGCCGCCCGGCGCGCGACGTCTTGGGCGCGCAGGCCGCGTTCCTCGGACTTGATCGACTTCCAGTGCCTCAGCACCTCGTCCGCGGTCTTGAACTCGCGGTCGCGGGCGAACACGTGCGGGTGGCGGCGCATCAGCTTGAGCGCCTGGCTGCGCGCGACGTCGTCGAGGGTGAAATGGCCGTTCTCCTCGGCGATCTTCGCGTGGAGCATCACGTGGAAGAGGATGTCGCCCAGCTCGTCCTCCATCTCCTCCCAGCGCCCGCGCTCCAGCGCGACGGCCAGCTCGTCGGCCTCCTCGCGCAGGAACGGGACCAGCGAGCGATGGGTCTGCTCGCGGTCCCACGGACAGCCCTTCGGCGACCTCAAGCGCGCGACGACGCTCTTCAATTGCTCGAGGGCCTTCGGCATCTTAGGGGACCGAGATGCGCTCGGCCCCGAAGTACGGGACCAGCGCCTTGGGGATGAGGACGGAGCCGTCGGCCTGCTGGAAGTTCTCGAGGATCGCCGCGGCCAGGCGGCCGACGGCGACGCCCGAGCCGTTGAGCGTGTGCACCAGCTCCGGCGCGCCCTTCGCCTCGCGGCGGAAGCGCGCGCCCATGCGGCGGGCCTGGAAGTCGGAGCAGTCCGAGCACGACGAGATCTCGCGGTACTTGGACTCCGACGGCATCCAGACCTCGATGTCGTAGGTCTTCTGCGACGCGAAGCCCATGTCGCCGGTGCACAGATGGATCGTGCGGTGCGGGAGTTCGAGCTCCGTGAGGACGGCCTCGGCGTCCTTCGTCAGCTGCTCGAGGGACGCGAGCGAGTCCTCGGGTCGTGTGATCCAGACCAATTCGACCTTGTCGAACTGGTGGTTGCGGATGACGCCGCGCACGTCCTTGCCGTAGGAGCCGGCCTCCTGGCGGAAGCAGGGCGTGAACGCCGTCAGCTTCAGCGGCAGGCGCTCGGCGGGGAGGATCTCCTCGCGGACCATGTTCGTCAGCGAGATCTCCGAGGTCGAGATCAGGTACAAGGTCGTCGTCTTGTCGCCCTCGGTGTTCACCGTCTTGTACATGTCCGCTTCGAACTTGGGCAGCTGGCTGGTGCCCTCCATGACCTCGGGGCGGACGAGGTACGGCGGATGCACCTCGACGTAGCCTTTTTTCCCGTGGCGGTCGAGCAGGAAGTTCCCGAGCGCGCGCAGGAGCTTCGCGCCCGGCCCCTTCCACAGCGCGAAGCGCGAGCCGGACAGCTTGGCCGCGGCCGCCAGGTCCAGGATGCCCAGCTTCTCGCCGACGGTCTGATGGTCGAGCGGCTTGAAATCGAACGCGCGCGGCGTCAGCGCCTTGCGGACCTCGGGGTTCTCGGTCTCGTCCTTGCCGACGGGCACCGACGGGTGCGGGACGTTCGGCAGGTCGAGGGACGCGGCGCGGATGGTCTTCTCGGACTCCGCCAGCGCGGCCTCGCGCGCGGCCATGTCGGCCTTGAGCTTGGCGACCTCGGCCATCAGCGCCGTCGCCTTGGCCTCGTCCTTCGCGGCCTTCGCCTTGCCGATCTCCTGGGAGGAGGCGTTGCGGCGGGCGCGCATGTCCTCGACTTCCTTCAGGAGGGCGCGGTGGGTCTCGTCGAGCTTGAGCAGGGCGTCGAGCGCCTCGGCCCAGCGCGGGTGGCGGGAGGCCAGCGCCTTGCGCGCGGCCACCGGGTCTTTGCGGATCTGGGACAAGTCGTTCAACGGGCCCCCTCGCGGGTGACCTCGAGGGTGTCCTCGACGGTCTGGATGGCGACGCTGCCGGGATGCGGCTCCAGCATCACCTGCAGCTTCACGCGGTCGGGCCACCAGCCGGCGCGGGCCAGCCGGCGCAGGTACAGCTCGAGGGCCGGACCGAGCTCCAGCGGGACCTCGACCATCTTGCCGGGGCCGACCTTCGGCACGCGCTTCTCGTCCACGGCGAACGGGATCGCCCACGAGCCTTCGGCGGGCGCCCCGGTCGACGGAGCGACCCGCGCGGTCATGCTGTAGCGCAGGAGCAGCGTCTCCTCGGCCTTCGCGCCCTTGTTGGTCAGCACCAGCCGCGCGCGCAGGCGGTTGTCCAGCTTCGGCGGCGCGTCGTCCAGGACCTTCAGGTCCTGCCACGCGACGACGCGTCCGCCCTCGACGCGTCCGGCCTGCCAATGGACGCCTTCCAGGACGAGCTCGGCCGACGCGGTCGCCGCCCCCGCGGCGGCGACCGCCGCCGCGAGGACGACCGCGGAGAGTCTTTTCATGAGCGGCGCGACCTCACTTCTTCTCGCCTTCGGGCGCCGGCGGCTGGCCCTCGGCCGGCGGCGCGGCGACGGGATCCGACGCGATCGGAGCGACGCGCGCGACCTTGTCGCCTTCCTCGAGCCGGACCAGGCGCACGCCCTGCGTGTTGCGCGAGATGGTCTTGATGTCCTTGCAGCGCATGCGGATCGCCTTGCCCTGCTCGGTCATGACCATCAAGTCCTCGTCGTTGGTGACGAGCTTGACGCCGATGACCTCGCCGTTGCGGTCCGTGGCCTTGATCGTGATCAC
>JACQBB010000332.1 GCA_016194625.1 Elusimicrobiota bacterium
CTCGTTGGCCGCGGGGGCCGCGAAGCCCGAGAAGGCCGCCGAGGAGCGCTCGCCCACGCCGATGTCGAGCATGATCAGGCCGTTGGCGGCGTAGCGCGCGGCCAGCGCCGCGCGCGCCGGCGCGCCCATCCGGGTCGCCGCGGCGTAGCCGGCCCAGAACTCCAGCACGACGACTCGGCCGTAGTACTCGCCGACGCCGTGGGCCCCCGAGGGGCCGGGCAGGTCGAAGTCCGGCGCCGGGTCCCCGGCCGACGGTCCTGCCGCGGCGGCCGGCGCCGCAGACAGGGCGGACATCGTCTTGCGCGAGGCGGCCATGCGCTCGGAGAGGTCCGCGTAGGCGCCGGACAGCGTCTGGGCGCGGGCGGACACGGCCAGGACCAGCGCGACTGCGGCCAGGAGGTTCCTCATGTCCTCAGGATGCCTCCGGAGTCGCGCCCTTGACAGAACCGCAGGACCCATTGACATCTGGGCCTTTGGACCTATTCGCCGTGACTCCCCGGGTCGGGCTGGCACGCGGCGCGGTGTTGTGCTATCCTAAAGGCAAGAAGCTCCCTCACCATGCCCGATATCCAGATCGACTATAAAGCGAACATCCCCGTGCTTGTCGCCCGAGAAGACGGCGCGATCGTCGCGTATACGCCGGCGCTCAATCTCGGCTCTTGCGGGCGCACGCAAGCCGAAGCCTTGAAACGCCTCGGCGACGCGATCAACCTCTTTTTTTCTGAGCTGATCGAGATGGGGACGCTGGACAAGGCTCTGAAGGAATTGGGCTGGCGGGAGGCAAAAGACCGGCGCTTCGTCGTCCCCCGCTCCAACGAACAGCCCGCCAAGATCCAGCGAAACATCCCCACCCACCTGCTGGGGCGACGGAGCATGAACATCCGGGTCCCGGTGGCGGCGTGACGTGCCTCGACTCGTCCCCGTCCGCCCGGCCAAGCTGATCAAGTTCTTCCAGCGGATGGGCTGGACCGTGTCCAAACGCGGCTCGGGCGACCATATCGCGCTGAGAAAAGAGGGATACAGCCGGCCAATCATCATCCCCGATTACAATGAAGTGCCGAAGTCGATCATCAAGAGCAACCTGTCGACCGCCGGCATCACGATGGACGAGTACTTCGAGGTCATGAGCCAGCTCTGACCGCCGCACGTCAAGCCCGCCTTCACGGTCTTCGCACAAAAAGCTAGAATCGCGGCATGACCGCGACCGCCGAGACCGCGACCGAGTACACGCTCAACGAGCTGATGTGCGTCCTGGCCGCGCGCGAGATCCAGGACGGGGACGTCGTCTTCGTCGGCATCGGCCTGCCGAACCTGGCCTGCAACCTCGCCCGCGCCACCCACGCGCCGAACATGACCCTGATCTACGAGTCGGGCGCCGTCGGCGCCATCCCCGACCGCGTCCCCCCGTCCATCGGCGACCCGGCCTTGGTCACGGGGTCGCTCATGGTGACCTCGATGGCCGACATCTTCCAGTCGTTCCTGCAGAACGGCAAGATCCAGATCGGCTTCCTGGGCGGCGCGCAGGTGGACAAGCACGGCAACATCAACACCACGGCCGTCGGCCCGTACGACGCCCCGAAGGTCCGCCTGCCCGGCTCCGGCGGCGCCTCGGAGATCGCGGCGCACGCGCAGAAGGTCCTGATCGTCACCAAGCTCGACAAGCGCGCGTTCCCGGAGAAGGTGGACTTCGTGACCTCGAACGGCAAGCGCGTGAAGAAGGTCATCACGAACATGGGCATTTTAGAGCCCGACGCGAGCGGCGAGCTGACCCTCACCGCCGTCTACCCGAACGTGACCCACGAGGCCGTGCAGGAGAACGTCGGCTGGACGCTCAAGCGCGCGGCGGTCATGCAGCCGATCGCCCTGCCGATGAAGCACGAGATCGAGCTCCTGCGCACCAAGCTGGACCCCAAGCGGCTCCACATCAAGTAAGAGGCGAACATGGCCACGACCGACACCAAGCAGATCATCTACTCCCTCATCGACGTGGGCCGCATCCACCCGCCGAAGAAGCAGGTGCTCAAGGGCATCTACCTGAGCTTCTACTACGGGGCGAAGATCGGCGTGCTCGGCGACAACGGCTCGGGCAAGTCCACCCTCCTGCGCATCATGGCGGGCAAGGACGCCGACTACACCGGCCAGATCACCCAGTCGAAGGGCTACACCATCGGCCTGCTCGAGCAGGAGCCCCAGCTCGACCCCGAGAAGACGGTCAAGGAGACCGTCTCCGAGGGCGTCGCCGAGACGATGAAGCTGCTCGCCGACTTCAACGCGATCAACGACCAGCTCGCCGACCCGGCGCTCACGCCGGAGAACATGGAGAAGCTGCTCGACAAGCAGGGCAAGCTCCAGGAGCGCATCGACGCGACCAACGCCTGGGAGATCGATTCGACGCTCGAGGTCGCGCTCGACGCCCTGCGCTGCCCGCCGTCCGACCAGAAGTGCGGGACCTTGTCCGGCGGAGAGAAGCGCCGCGTGGCCATGTGCCGCCTGCTCCTGTCCAAGCCCGACATTCTCCTCCTCGACGAGCCCACCAACCATCTCGACGCCGAGTCCGTGGAGTGGCTGGAGCAGCACTTGAAGCAGTACGAGGGAACCATCATCGCCGTCACCCACGACCGCTACTTCCTCGACAACGTGGCCGGCTGGATCCTGGAGCTCGACCGCGGCGAGGGCATCCCGTACAAGGGCAACTACGCCTCGTGGCTCGAGCAGAAGCAGGCCCGCCTCGCGCAGGAGGCCAAGTCCGAGGGCAAGATGCAGAAGGCCCTGGCCGAGGAGCTCGAGTGGGTGCGCGCCGGCGTGAAGGGCCGCCGCACGAAGTCCAAGGCGCGCCTGGCGAACTACGACAAGATGCTCGAGGACTCGCAGAAGGAGAAGACCTACGAGGACCTGGAGATCTACATCCCGCCGGGTCCGCGTCTCGGCGACGTGGTCATCGAGGCGCAGGGCATCGCGAAGTCCTTCGGAGACAAGCTGCTCTACGACAACCTGAGCTTCCGCCTCCCCCCGAACGGGATCGTCGGCGTCATCGGACCGAACGGCGCCGGCAAGACCACCCTGTTCAAGATGATCACGGGCCAGGAGAAGCCCGACGCCGGGACCTTCAAGGTCGGCGAGACCGTGAAGCTCGGCTACGTGGACCAGGGCCGCGTGCTCGACGGCGAGAAGAACGTCTGGGAGGTCATCTCCGACGGCCTCGACGTGGTCAAGCTCGGCAAGCTCGAGATGCCGTCGCGCGCCTACGTCGGCCGCTTCAACTTCGCCGGCCAGGACCAGCAGAAGCTGGTCAAGAACCTGTCGGGCGGCGAACGAAACCGCGTCCACCTCGCCAAGATGCTGAAGGAAGGAGCCAACGTCCTGCTTCTCGACGAGCCGACCAACGACCTCGATGTGCACACGCTCCGCGCTCTTGAAGAGGCCATCGGCGCCTCGGCGACGTCCAGCCGAAGCGCATCCACTACAAGAAGCTGACGCGCAGCTGAGCGTGGACGCCCGGCGCGCGGCGAGAACGACGGCGGTCCTCGGGGCCGCCGTCTTCCTTTTCGCCCTGGCCCTGCGCCTGCGCGGCCTGGGCACGGTCTTCGCCGTCGACGACGAGATCATGCAGTTCTACGAGGCGCTCGGCCCCGCCGGCTGGAAGGAGTTCTTCCGCGTCCTCGCCCACAACCCCCACCACGTCCTGCTCGACCCGCTGGGCACGCGCCTGGCCGCGCTCGGCTGGGACTCGCTGACGATGATGCGGCTGCCGTCGGCCCTCTGGGGCGCCCTCGGCTGCTGGCTGGTCTGCCGCCTCGGCGCGCGCGAAGGCAAGCCCGGCCTGGGCCTCTCGGCCGGCCTGCTGCTCTCCGTCTCGCTGCTGCACCTCGATTGGTCGCGCCGTGCGGACTTCTACGCCCTCCTGACGGCGGTCTCCCTGTGGAGCGTCGTCGATTACCTGTCCGTGCTCGACGACCCTGCGAAATGGCCCCGCCTGGCGCTCTCCGGTTCTGTTTTCTTGCTGGGGCATCCGTACGCGGTCCTGATGTCCGTCTTCCAAGCGTCGTTCGCCTTCCTGACCGTCCCGAAGGAGCGCCGCCCCGAGGTGTTCCGCGCGCTCTTCAAGGCCTGGTCCCTCGCCGGCGCCGTCTTCCTCCCCTGGTTCCTGTTCTCCACGCGCTCGCTCCTCGACGCCTCCACTTTCGACTTCCGCGGCAACCCCACGACCCTGCGCTTCGGCGACTTCCTCGCCGGACTGCCCGCCGCGCTCGCGCTCAAGCCCGAGGCCGGCGCCGTCCCGGCGTGGGCCGCCGGACTGTTCGCCGCGGCGTTCGCCGCCGGCTGGGCCTCCTCGCTCGTCGGCGTGATCCGCGGGCCGCGCCCGCGCCTGCTCGTCTTCGCCCACGCCGTCCTCGCCTTCGCGCTCGTCGCCGTCGTCGCCGCCGACCTGCGCTATCACTATTACCTCGCGCACCGGCAGCTGCTGTGGGTCCTGCCGTTCTACCTGCTCGCGGTCGCCGACGGCTGGTCGCGCTGGCTGCCCGCCGGCGCGCCGCGCACGCTCGCGCTCGCGGCGGCCGTCGCCGGCGCGCTGCCGCCGGCCGCCGCGGTCACCGCCTGGCAGGAGGCTCGCGCCGAGGGGATGTCCCGCTTCGCCGGACAGCTGTACCACCTCGTCCTCAGCGGCGACGAGGTCGGCTTCGAGAACGACCAGCTGCTGGCCGGCTTCCTGTTCTACTACGACCGGCCCGCGTTCCGCCGCATCGCCGACATGCGCCTGGTCCGCGGGATGATGACCTACGAGTTCCCGCCCGGCTTCCGCGTCGAGCACGCGGCCAAGACCTTGGCCTTCGTCCCCGGGACGCCGTGCGCCCCCGCCCGGCGCTGGACCGTGTGCGGGAGCATCTACGACACCGGACTGCTCCCGCCCGAACGGCTGAAGTGATGCGTCTCTGTCGCCGTTCCCGGCCCTCGCCGGGACGCGCGACATGCCCTCGAAGACCCTCGATCAACTGCGCGGTTCCGTGCCGCCCGCCTCGGACCCGCGCTGGCGCCAGCTCGCCCTGCACCTGGCCTTCCTCGCCTACGCGCTGACGACGCCGTCGTTCCACCGCACCGTCGCGCAGTACGCGCTCGGCCTGGCGGGGGCCGTCGCGGCCGAGCTCCTGTTCCAGTACGGCCGCGAGAAGCGCGTGTATTTCCCCATCAGCGCGGTCATCACCTCGATGGGCTTCCAGCTGCTCGTCGTCACCCCTCATCCGTGGGTGTACGCGGCCCTGGGCGCGGCGGCGATGGCCGGCAAGAACCTGGCGCGCTGGCGCGGCCGCCACGTGTTCAACCCGTCGAACGCGGTCGTCGTCGCCTGCGGCCTGTTCGTCCCGGCCGGGGTCGTGCTCGTCACCGGCTCCTGGGGCGGGTCCGCGTGGGGCCTGGCGCTCGCCGCGGGGCTGGGCTTCTTCGTGGTCCGCGCCGCGGGGCGCCTGCCGGTCGTCGTCGGGTACCTCGCCGGCTTCGTGTTCGCCGCGGCCGCCCTGCACCTGGCGTTGGACCGCCCGATGTCGCGGTGCCTGGCGCCGCTCGCGGACCCGCTCTTCGCCGTGTTCGCCTTCTTCATGATCACCGACCCGCGCACCACGCCCGGCGGGACCTTCGAGGGGCTGGTGTTCGGCGTGCTGATCGCCGAGCTGGAGGGCTTCCTGCGCGCCGGCGGCGCGGCGTACGCTCCGTTCTACGCGCTGTGCCTGATGACGCTGGCCGAGGCGGCGTTCCCGCGCGCGTTCGGCCTGCCCGCGCGCGCGCCCGAGCCCGCGCCCGCGCGCTAGCCCAGGACGTCGCGCGCGACGATCAGCGACTGGACTTCCGTCGTCCCCTCGTAGATCTCGGTCACGCGCACGTCGCGGTAGTAGCGCTCGACCGGGAACTCGCGCACGTAGCCGTTGCCGCCGTGGATCTGGACGGCGTCGAAGCAGGCCTTGTTGGCCGCGCGCGACGCGAAGGACTTGGCCATCGAGGCCTCGCGCGTGCACTTCTTCCCCTGCGCGAGCAGCTGCGCGGCGCGGTACACGAGCAGGCGCGCGGCGTCCAGGTTCGTCGCCATGTCGGCGATCTTCGCCTGCGTCAGCTGGAACTCGGCCAGCGTCTTGCCGAACTGCTTGCGCTGCTTGGCGTA
>JACQBB010000333.1 GCA_016194625.1 Elusimicrobiota bacterium
CCCCACGTGCTGTCCAGGGACAGCAACGCGGCCAGAGCGCACGCCGCGCCGGCGGTCCAGAGCGCGCGCCCGGACTCGCCCCCCCGGCGCGCGGCGGCCGCGCGGGAGAGCAGCGGCGGCGTCCACAGGAGCAGGAACGCCGTGGCGGCGCTGGAGTTGACCAAAGTGCCGGGGACCTGCATCGACAGCCAATAGCGGAGCGCCGCGACCGGGGCGCGCGGCGCGTCGGGCGCGACGGCGAGCGCCCAGTGCTGGCGCAGGATCAGCGTCAGCTCGACGGCGGCCACCAGCGCCGCGCCGGCGAGAAGGACGCGGCGCGCCCGCTCCCCGCGCAGGCAGTGCTGCGCCGCGAACAGGAACGCGCACGCCGACAGCCAGTCCATCAGCCCGAACCAGGACTCGGACGGGCGCGCGGAGCCCAGGAACGAGAGCGTCATCGCGGCCGCGACCGCGCCCAGCGGGGCGAGCAGGGCGCCCGAGAGACCGGGCGCGTCCTCGGGCCAGAGGCGCGCCGCGAACAGGGCGGCGGCGACGGCCAGCGCGGCCAGGTAGACGGCCGTCGCCGCCCAATAGTCGTGCGCCCCGCGGGCGAACGCGGCGAAGGCGAGCACGGCGGCCAGCGCCCCGGCGAAGAGGGCGTCCTCCCGGCGCTCGCGAGGGGCGTCGCCGCTCATGCGGCCTCCATGAGGGGACGGTCCCCCAGCGCCGCCCACGCGCGCCGTCTCAGCCACAGCGCGGCGCGGTCGGAGGGGTCCAGCGTCGCGTCGAGCGCGCGGCTCGCTTCTTCGATCGCTCCGGCCGCGTCGCCGGTCGCGAGCTTGAGCCAGCCGCGCAGGCGGTAGAGGCCGGCGTCGCGGCGCGGGCGCTCTTCTTGGGCGGCGCGCAGCGCCGCGGCGAGGTCGCCCTTCTTCAGAGCGCGGGCGCACGGCGACAGGCCCGCGCGCGCGGCGGCTTCGGCCAGCACGCGCGGCTCGTAGGCCGAGGCGGGATCGCTCTGCGCGAGAGAGGACAGCGCCGCGCCGGCGTCCGGTAGGCGGCCGGCGCGGACGGCGCGGGCGAGCGGGTGGTCGGCGTTGCGGCGCAGGGCCTCGGCGGCGGCGGCGCGGGACTCGGCCGCGCGGCCGGCGCGGGCGAGCAGGTAGGCGCGCAGGGCGGCGTCGTCGTCGGAGTGGCCGACGCCGTCGAAGCCGGCGAGCGCGCCGGCCCAGTCCCCCGCCAGCGCCAAGGACAGCGCGCGCAGGCGCGCCACCCAGCGGTCTTGCGGATGCAGCTCGAGCGAATGGCCGAAGGCGCGCGCGGCCTCGGCGGCGCGGCCGAGGGCGAGCAGGGCGCGGCGGCCGGCGGCGAGCAGGCAGTCCCCCTTCGCGGCGTAGGCCCACGACAGCGACTTGTCGAGCCTGAGCGCGCGGTCGAGCTCCGCGCGCGCGCCGGCGAAGTCGCCGACGCGGCGCAGGGCCTCGCCGCGCCACAGACGGGCCCAGGCGTCCTCCGGGTCGAGCGCGAGCGCGCGGTCCAGGTCGGCCAGCGCCTTCGCGTAGTTCTGCAGGAGCAGTTCGGTCTGGCCGCGCCACGCCCAGGCCCAAGCGGACTTCGGGCGGTGCGCGATGTAGCGGTCGAGGTCGGCGCGCGAGCGCAGGCAGGCCGGGTTCGGGTGCGACATGGAGATGCGGTGCTCCACCCACACGCCGGAGCGGTCCACCGCCGCCGACTCGCGCATCACGCGCCCGCCCGCGTCCCAGCGGCCCACGCGCATCAGCGCGCCGGCGAGCGGGTACAGCGTGGTCGGGTAGTAAGGGTTGAGCTTGCGCGCCTTCAGCAGCAGCGGGACGGCGGCCTTGAACTTGCCCTGCTCGCACAGGGACACGCCGAGCCACGACCAGCCGCGGTCGTAGTCGGGCAGGGCCTTGATGGAGCGCTTCAGGTCGGACAGCGCCTGAGGGCGGCGCTGGAGGATGAACATCGCGCGGCCGCGCCAGGAGAGGGCGAAGCCGGACTCGGGCGCCAGCTCCAGCGCGCGGTCGAGGTCGGGGACGAGGGAGCGGTCGCGGTAGTCGGCCTTCGAGCGGGCCATGAACAGCAGCGGGAGGTCGGAGTCCGGGTCGAGCGCGGCGGCCAGCGCGAAGGAGGCCGTCGCCTGGCGCGGCTCGGCCAGGTACCACTGGCACACCCCGCGGAAGACCTTCGGCCAGGACCAGCCGGGAGCGAGGACGGAGGCGGCGTCGAACTGGGCCAGCGCGCGCGTGAAGCGGCGGCGCATCTCCAGCGCCATGCCCAGGCCCATGCGGGCCCACAGCTGGTCGGGGTCGAGGGACAGCGCCTTCTCGAAATCGGCGATGGACTCTTCCGATAGACGGCGGGAGCCCCAGTGGGGTTCGCCGCGGACGAAGCCGCGCAGGACGTAGAAGGCGGGTTCTTTCGGATTCTTCCGGATGGCCGAGGCCAGACCGGCGAGAGCCTTCTTCTCGTCATGCTGACGGATGGCTTGGAGGGCTTCGGGCCAACCCGGAGAGGACTCGACGAGTGACGAGGAACGGCCGGGATCCCCGCCGGGACCCAATTCGAGCTCCCGACCCAGCCGGATGAGTTCACGGAAGCCCTTGAGGTCGTTCTGGCGGTAGAACAACAGCGCGTGGGAGATGTAGCCGCGGAACAGATACGCCGGGAGGGTCTCGGACTCTTCGGCGAACAGGAGGTCGAGCGGGTCAACCTTGGACGGCAAGCAAGGCCTCCGCTTGCTTCTTCTGCTCGTCGTTGAGGAGGTACGGGAACTCGGCGAGGATCTTCTGGTAGTCGGCGAGCGCGTCCTCGGCGCGGCCGAGGGTCGCGTTGGCGGCGGCGCGCGCCACATAGGCGCGGCCCAGGTTCGCGGCCACGTCCACGCAGCGCTGGGCGGCCACGAGCGCCGCCTTCGCCTTGCCGCGGGCCAGGCGCGTCTGCGACATGAGGAGGTACGCTTCCGGATACTTCCCGTCGAGGAGCAGGGCGATGTCCAGCTCCTTCTCCGCCAGCGCGTAGTCCCCCTCGTCGTAGGCGAACTGGGCGAGCAGGTAATGCGCCCACGGAGTCGTCTTCTTGAGGCGCAGGGCCTCGGCCAGCACGGCCTTGGCGTCCTTGGCCTTGCCGAGCGCGCGCAGGGCCTCGGCCAGCCACATGCGGGCCATCGCGAAGCGCGGCTCGAGCGAAATCGCGCGGCGGGCGCGCTCGGCGGCCTGCGCGGCGCGGCCGGACTCCAGCAGCGCGCGGGCGGCCCAGCCGTGGGCCAGCGCGTGATGCGGGTCCAGCTCGGCGGCGCGCTCGAAGTCGAGTATCGCGGCGGAGCGGTCCCACAGCAGCAGGCGCAGCTGTCCGCGCCACACCCACAGCGACGGCACCGTCGGGTTTTTTTTGATAGCCGCGGACAGCTGAGCGATGCCCTTGCCGATGTCGTCCTTCGTCGGGGCGCCGCCGGTCTTGAACACCCAATGGTAGCGGTGGTCGAGCAGGTAGGCGCGGTCCAGGTCGAACGCCGCGCCGACCAGGTCGCCGACGCCGCGGCGCGACAGCCCGCGCTCCCAATAGGTGAGCGAGTAGTGCGGGTCCATCGCCAGCGCGCGGTCGAGGTCCGCGATGGCTTCCTGATAGCGGCCGAGCTTGCGCAGCAGTCCCCCGCGCCAGACGAAGGCGCGGTGGTAGTAGGGCTGGAGCCGGATCGCGTCGCCGAAGTCCTTGAGCGCGCCCTCGTGGTCGCCGACCGCGCGCTTGGCGTTGGCGCGCCAGGCGCGCAGCCAGCCCGCGGCGGGGACCTGGCCCATCGCGCGCGTCAGGTGCTCGATGCCCTCCGGCATGCCCGCCGGCGTGTAGCACGACGCGCGGCCGAAGAAGGCGTTGGCCCAGCCCAGCTCCGGGTGCGCGCCGCACAGCTTGCGCACGAACGCGTAGTCCTCCGCCGGGAAGTGCGAGAAGTGCGACTGCGTCGCCTCGCGGCGGTAGTAGGCGCCGACCTGCTCGGGGTCGTCGAAGCAGAACTTCACGATCTTGCGCACGTAGGCGGGCGTCTCGATCTTGACGGTCTGGTGGATCTGCAGCGTGATGAAGCCGAGCACCGGGCTCACGTCGTAGGCGCGGTGGAACCAGGCCAGCTCGTCCTTGAAATCCTTGGCGGCGCGGGCGCGCAGGAGCGCGGCGGCCGAGCACACCGGGTCCTTCTCGAAGGCGCGCGCGTAGGCCTTCGCGGCGCGCTCGCGGCTCTTCAGCCTCTCCTCGCACAGTCCCAGCAGCAGGAAGCCCAGGGCGGAGTCGGGCGCAAGGCCGACGAAGGTCTCGAGGTCCGCGCGGGCGTCGGCGGCGCGGCCGGCGAGCAGGCGCGCGGCGCCGCGGTACAGCCAGGACCAGCACAGGGCCGGGTCGGCGGCGATCGCGCGCGTCAGCGAC
>JACQBB010000334.1 GCA_016194625.1 Elusimicrobiota bacterium
GCGTCGAAGTCGTCGAGGGACTTCTCCATCACCTCCTCGGCCTTCTTCTGCTGGTCGAGGTCCAAGGTCGTGTAGATCTTCAGGCCGCCGCGCCACAGGGTGGCGGTGCCGTACTTCTGTTCCAATCGCCGGCGCACGTGCTCGACGAAATAGGGCGCCTGGGTCTCCAGGCCGATGGGCTTGCTGAGCGGTATCGGAGAGGCGTTGGCGGCGTCGCGCTCGACGGCCGTGATCATCTTCTCCTCGAACATGCGCTGGAGCACCACGGAGCGGCGCTTGCGGGCGTTCTCGGGCTTGAAGAACGGGGAGTTGGCGCGCGGGGCGCGGATCAGGCCGGCGAGCAGGGCGCAGTCGGCCAAGGTCATGTCCGAGACCTCCTTGCCGAAGTAGTTGCGCGCGGCCGACTGGGCGCCGTACGCGCCCTCGCCGAAGTACACCTGGTTCAGGTAGAACTGCAGGATCTCCTGCTTGGAGAAGTTGCGCTCGATCTGCAGGGCCAGGAACACCTCGCGGATCTTGCGGGAGATCTTGCGCTCGGGCTTCAGGAAGATCTGCTTGGCCAGCTGCTGGGTGATGGTGGAGGCGCCCTGCACGACGCGGCGCGCGATGAAGTTGCGCACGGCGGAGCGCAGCATGCCCTTGGGCGAGATGCCCCAATGGTGCATGAAGTTGTCGTCCTCCACGGCCATCACGGCGTTCTGCAGGTCGACCGGGATCTTGGACAGCGGCAGGAGGGCGCGCTTCTCGATGGAGAACTCGGCCACGGGCTGCCCCTTCACGTCGTACACGCGCGTGGTCAGCGAGGGGACGTAGTCCTCCAGGGTCTGCATGGGCGGCAGGCCCTCCAGCAGGCGGCGCAGGGAGTACGCCCCGGCGAGGGTGACGAGGAACAGGAGCGCGGCGAGCGAATAGAAACGGGTCCGGGACACTGGGGGCCGATTCTATCATTTCCCCTCCGCTTGACGGGAAAGCCCCGGGGCCCTACACTGGCGGCATGGCCGACAAGCCCGAGGGCGAGCAGATCAAGATCAAGGTGGACGGCGTCCCCGCCGCCCTGGAGTCCCTGCCCCCCGAGCTGCGCGCGGAGGTCGAGGCGCGCATCGCCGACGCGCGCAAGTCCCTGGAGTCCAAGTACCCCAAGGGCAAGCTGCGCATGAACATCAACGTGAAGTGGAAGACCAGCAAGGCGGCCTTGGCCAAGTCGGGCGCCCCGGCCCCCAAGCCCGTCGCGATCGTCGACGAGGGCTCCGCGATCCCCTGGCCCGTCGTGATCTTCCTGCTGTTCGCGGCCGCCGGCGCGGCCTACCTGTTCGTCCCGTCCTTCACGGCCGCGGCGGACAAGGTCCTGGCCGCGCTCCATAAGACGTAGGCGGCGCCGAAGTGACGCTCCCGGTCAATGCTTGCCTTCCTTGGCCTCGATGGCTTTCATCTCCCGCTCGTAGCAGGCAGGGCAGTAACCGTGGCTGAACCGCGCGTTCGAGCGCGACGCGATGTACGCCTCGATGGTCTTCCAGGACTCGGGATCCCCGGGCTTGGCCTCCGCGACGCGGATCAGCTTGCAGTGCATGCAGATCGGGATGATGCCGTGCAGGGTCCGCTGGAGCTCGGCCAGCAGCCGGGCCTGGACGACGACGCCGGTGAGCACGAACACCGCGCCGAGGAAGAAGATGGCGGCGACGAAGCCCTCGCTGAAGTCGTGATGCTCGGTGGCGAACAGCGCCCCCACGGCGAGATAGCCCGCGACGAAGACCCCCATCAGCGCGCGGTGGGCGAGCAGGTACAGCCCGACGCGCCGGCGGTGCGCCTCCGGGACGTAGGCGACCGCCTCCTTCAGCTCGCCGGCCCGCCCGATGCTGACCAGCATGACGGCCGCGCCGGCCAGGATGACCAGGCTGTTCCGGATGGTCTCCGCGTTCATCGTCAAGGTCATCTCAGGCCCCTCGGGTCCGGGGAAATTTGCTCCAATCCGGCGAGCCGTCCGCCGCAGTGTAGAGCCGGAACCGCCGCTTCGCAAGGCCGATCTCCATGGACCCCATCTTCCTGCTGATCCTCGCCGCGTCGGCCAGCATCGCGCTCCTCTTCCTGCGCTTCTTCGTCGGGAAGGTCTTCATCCGCGTGGGCGCCGCGGCCCTGTCCAAGCAGCCCGACGAGATCCACTGCCTGCCGCTGCCCGTCGCCGTCTGGAAGGACCCGGCGAAGATGGAGGCGCTGGCGAACCCCCTGCTCCTGCTCGGCTTCGCCGATCTCGGCGTCTGGTCGGTCGCCGAGATGCCCGGCGTGAAGATCCGCTTCTTATCGAAGGAAGACGAGGGCGTAGCCGCGTTCCTGTACGAATACCCGATGGTCGGCACCTGGATCGAGTTCTCCACCCGCTACGAGGACGGCACCACCACCGCCCTCTCCAACCGCGCCGCGACCGGCATGGAGTCCCCGCCCTTCTTCCGCATCTCCCGCGCCGACCCCAAGACCCCCGCCGGCGACCTGTACCGCCGCCTGGTCGCCGAGCGCTCCCCCACCGGCATCAAGCGCGTCACGCGCGACGCCGTCGTCCCCGAGTTCGAGCTGGCCTGGACCAAGATCATGCTCTGGCAGAAGCACCGCGGCCTGACCGCCGAGGAAGTGGCGCGCGTCGCCGCCAAGATGGCCGAGCAGAGGCGCGCGGCGCGCCCGGGCTGATCAGCGGCGGCGGAATCGCCCGGCGGCCAGTACGATCAGGCTGGAGGACAGGTAGCAGCCCGGGTCGAGGAACGGCGGCAGCAGGAGCCACCACGACCAGCCGGTCCGCGGCGGCGTCAGTCCCGCGAGAGACAGCTTCACCGCGAAGAACCCCAGCACGCCGCCCAGGATGGGGATGAGCGACGGCACCTTCTCGCCGGGCTTGGCCCGCAGCTCGCGCCAGAGCAGCATCCCGTTCAGCGACATCAGCAGGACGCTGAGAGCGCCCAGGAGGGCGGCGAAGGTCCACGCAAAGGTTTTCATCTGGCGATCAGGTCGGCGAGGTCGGGGTAGCCGTTGTCGCGGGCGAGGGAATCGGCCGACTCGCCTTCCTTGTTGCGGGCGTCGGGGCGGGCGCCGCGCTTGAGCAGGAGCTTGAAGGTCTCCTCGCGGCCTTGGCGGGCGGCGAGCATCAGGGGGCGGTTGCCGTCGGGGTCCACGGTCTCGAGGTCGGCGCCGGCGTCCAGCAGGACGGCGACGACGTCGGTGCGGCCCTTGAGCGACGCCCACATCAGCGGGGTCCAGCCGATGCTGTCGCGCTGGCGGTGGGACAGGCCGCGGCGCAGCAGTTCGGCGACGACGCCGACGCGGTTCCATTTGGCGGCGAGCGTCAGGGCGCCTTGGCGGTCGACGCGGGTGACGGCGTCCTTGTTCGCGCCGGCGTCCAGCAGGGCGTCCACGGTCTCCTCGTTGCCTTTGGCGGCGGCCCACAGCAGGGGCGTCCAGCCTTCCTCGTTGGCGGCTTCCAAGTGGGCGCCTTGGGCGAGGAGGGCTGAGATCTCCTTGCGGCTGCCGTGGGCGGCGGCCTTCAGCAGGCGCTCGTCGAGGGAGCCGCGCAGGCCGCAGGCGGACAGGAGGAGGACGGCGGCGGGGACGAGGGTCCGGAGCATGGCGCTATCTTACGAAAATAGGCGGACGGCTTGACGGAGCCCGGCGGTAAGCCTACACTCTGCCCATGATGAAGATCGGCTTCTACGGCGCGGCGGGCGAGGTGACGGGATCGCGGCACCTTTTAGACGTGGACGGGTTCAAGGTGCTGATGGACTGCGGCCTGTTCCAAGGCCACCGCACCGAGGCGATCAAGAAGAACACCGAGCTGCCCTTCGTGCCGGCGGAGCTGGACGCGGTCCTGCTCTCCCACGCCCACGTCGACCATTGCGGCGCCCTGCCCGTGCTGGCCAAGCGCGGGTATAAAGGACCGATCCACTGCACCGAGATCACGGCCGAGCTGACCGCCATCATGCTGCTGGACTCCGCGCACCTGCAGGAGAACGACGCCTTGTTCTTCAACAAGATCCACCAGAAGGACGGCGAGACCATCGCGCCGCTGTACAACGAGGAGGACGCCCGCGCCGCCATCGCCCTGCTCACGCCGCATCCGTTCGGCGAGTGGGTCCAGCTGAACGACAAGGTGCGCTTCCGGTTCCTGAACGCCGGCCACGTCATCGGCTCGGCGATGATCGAGGTCGAGGCGGGCGCGGGCAAGGACTTGCGGCGCGTCTTGTTCACCGGGGACTTGGGTCGCAGACACACCCTGTTGATGGAGTCCCCCCAGCCGCCCAAGAACGCCGACTACCTGCTCATCGAGAGCACCTACGGCGACCGCGTCCACGAGACCCTCCGAGAGATCGAGCCGATGATGACGGAGATCGTGACGCGCGCCATCAAGGAGAAGGGCAAGATCCTGATCCCCAGCTTCGCGCTGGAGCGCACCCAGGAGCTGCTGTTCGTGTTCGACAAGATGATCCGCAAGGGGCAGATCCCGCCCATCCCCTTGTACGTGGACAGTCCCATGGCGGTGTCCATCACCGAGATCTTCGACAAGCATCTGGACTCGGACTCGTTCTCCCAGGAGTTCAAGGACTACTGCGACGAGGGGAACCCCTTCGCGCTGAAGTACGTGAAGTACGTGCGCACCCAGGTCGAGTCCCAGCGCCTCAACGACCTGCCCGGGCCCATGGTCATCCTGTCGGCGTCGGGCATGTGCGAGGGCGGGCGCATCCTGCACCACCTGCGCAACAACGTGGACAAGGACACCACCCAGATCATCATCGTCGGCTACCAGGCCGAGGGCACGCTGGGCCGGAGACTGCAGGAGGGCGCCAAGAAGGTGAAGATCTTCGGCTTGGAGCATCCCGTGTGGGCGCGCGTGGAGACCATCCACACCTTCTCCGCCCACGCCGACCGCGACGACCTGATGTGGTTCATGAAGTCGCTCGAGCCGCGCCCGCGGACGATCTTCCTCGTGCACGGCGACCCCGACCGGCGGCAGAAGCTGGCCGAGCACTTGAAGTCCGAGGGCATCGACCGCGTGGCCATCCCCGAACACGGCGAGAGCGTCGAACTGAGCTGACGCCCCGCCGGCTTATCCACAGGAAAATCGCGCGATTTTTCTGTGCATAAGTCGCCATGCTATAGTCTCGGCAGCCGCACTTCAAGGAGCGCGCCATGCCGAGACTTCTCCCCCTCGCCCTCATCCTGCTGTCCGCCGCCGCTCAGGCGCAGTCGCGCCAGGAGCTGCTCGACAAGCCCCTGCCGCCCGTGTACGACCCCGCGGCCGTGGACAAGAGCGCGGACCCGTGCGCGGATTTCTACCGCTACTCCTGCGGGTCGTGGCTGAAGGCGAACCCCGTCCCCGCCGACCAGGCCGTGTGGTGGCGGTTCAGCCTGCTCGACGAGCACACCCTCGCCGTGCTGGGCGACATATTGGAGAAGACGGCCGCCGACTCGGCGCCCAAGGACGCGGCGCGCCGCAAGATCGGCGACTACTACGCCTCGTGCATGGACGAGGCCGGCGTGGAGGCCAAGGGCCTGGCGCCGTACGCGGCGGAGTTCGACGCCGTCGCGGCCTTGAAGAGCCCCAAGGACCTGCCCGCGCTGGCCGCGCGCCTGCATAAGCTGGGCGCCCCCGCGCTGTTCGCGTTCACCTCGGCGCAGGACTACACCGACGCGTCCACGATGATCGCCTTCGCCGACCAGGGCGGCTTCGCCCTGCCGGACCGCGACTACTACCTGACCGACGCGTTCAAGACCGAGCGCGCCGCGTACGCCGAGCACTTGAGGAGGATGTTCAAGCTGGCCGGCGACGCGGAGAAGCGCGCCGCCGAGGAAGCCGACGCCGTCCTGCGCGTGGAGACCGCGCTTGCCGCCGCCGCGATGGGCCGCGTCGAGCGCCGCGAGCCCGCCAACGTCCACCACAAGATGAAGCTGACTGATTTCGAGGCGCGCACGCCCTCGTTCGACTGGAAGACCTACCTCGCCGGCGTGAACGCCCCCGCGTTCGCGAGCCTGGACGTGTCGGACCCGGGCTTCTTCGCCGGCCTGGAGAAGTCCCTGCAGACGGTCCCGCTGGGCGATTGGCGGTCCTACCTGCGCTGGACGATCCTGCACGGCATGGCCGGCGTCGGCCCGAAGGCCGTCGTGGACGAGGACTTCGCCTTCTTCGGGAAGACCCTCGGCGGCCAGCAGGAGAACAAGGCGCGCTGGAAGCGCTGCGTCGCCTTCACCGACGCCCAGCTGGGCGAGGCGCTCGGCCAGGCCTACGTCGAGCGCGAGTTCAGCCCCGAGGCCAAGGCCCGCGTGCTGAGCATGGTCGCCCAGATCGAGAAGGCCATGGAGGAGGACATCAAGGGCCTCCCGTGGATGAGCAAGAAGACGAAGGCCAAGGCGCTCGAGAAGCTGGCCGGCGTCGCCAACAAGATCGGCTATCCGGACAAGTGGCGCGACTACTCGGCGCTGAAGATCGCGCGCGGCGACGCGTTCGGGAACATGGCGCGCGCGTCGGCGTTCGAGCTGGACCGCCAGCTGAAGAAGGTCGGCAAGCCCGTGGACCGCGGCGAGTGGAGCATGACCCCGCCCACCGACAACGCCTACTACGACCCCCAGATGAACGACATCAACTTCCCCGCCGGCATCCTCCAGCCGCCGAACTTCGACATGAAGGCCACCGACGCCGCGAACTACGGCGACCTGGTCGCCGTCGTCGGCCACGAGCTGACCCACGGCTTCGACGACGAGGGGCGGCACTACGACGCCAAGGGCAACCTCCAGGACTGGTGGACCGCCGACGACGCGAAGGCCTTCGAGGGCCGCGCGTCCGGACTGGTCGGCGAGTACGGCGCCTTCGTCGCCGCGAAAGACCCGACGGACCCCTCCAAGGACGTCCACTTGGACGGCAAGCTGACGCTCGGCGAGAACACCGCCGACAACGGCGGGATCCTATTGGCTCATGACGCGTTCATGGCCACGCCCGCGGCGAAAGGCCCGAAGAACGCGGAGGGCTTCACCCCCGAGCAGGAGTTCTTCGTCGCCTACGGCCAGGCCTGGTGCGTGAACCGCACCGACGAGTACGCCAAGAAGATGGCCAAGACCAACCCCCACTCGCCCGGCGAGTTCCGCGTCAACGGCGTCGTCTCCAACCAGGCGGCGTTCCGCCGCGCGTTCGCGTGCAAGGAAGGGACGCCGATGGCCCCGAATGACGCGCACCGCGTCTGGTAGCGGACGCTACTTGTAGGAGTCGGTGACGGCGGGGCGGCCCGCGCGCCAGACGGCGACGGCGGTGAACAGCCCCACCCCGCCCAGGATCAGCGCCATGCGCAGGAACGCCCGGCCCGCGGCCATGCGCTCCTGGGCCAGCTCGATCGCCGTCGAGGTCCAGACGAACACCCCGAAGCACAGCGCGGCCTGGAACACGCGCACCGCCCAGCGCCGCCGGTGGAAGAGGACGAACACCGGAAGGGCCAGGCACACCGCGAACGCCTCGATGCCGCCCTGGCGCAGGAAGTGCGCGCCCAGGATGAGCAGGGCCAGCACGCCCGGCAGCAGGTTCAGCAGGGCCGCGACGGTCACAGGAACACCTTCTCGGGGTCGATCTTCGCGCGCAGCGTCTTGAGCTCGCGCGGCGTCGGGTCCGGGTTGCGCGCGACCTTCGGCGCGACCAGCAGCTCGAAGCCCGTCTCCGCGAGCACCTTCATCGTCGTCACGCCGGGGTTCGTCGCGATCAGCCGCATCCGCTTGGAGACCGGCTCGAAGTCGAACACGCCCAGGTCGGTGACGACGCGGTAGGGGCCCGTCTCCGGCGGCAGGCCGGCGCGCTCGCGCGCCCCGGGGCCGTCCAGGTAGCCCGGCGTGGTGACGAAGTCGATCTTCTCGACGAAGCGCTTGCGCTCGTGCTTCATCAGGATGATCGTGCGCCAGCACAGCGAGCCCACGTCGTTGCCCCCGCCCGAGCCGGGCAGGCGCACCGCCGGCGCGTCGTAGGCGCCGATGACCGTGGTGTTCAGGTTGCCGTACGCGTCGATCTGCGCGCCGCCCAGGAAGCCGTCCCGGATCACCCCGCGCTGGGCGGTCTCCATCACGTCGCAGATGCCCATCGCCGCGACGCCGCGGCGGAACGAGCGCGCCTCGCCGACGGCCAGCGGCAGCTTCTCGAGCGTGGAGCCGACGCCGCCGAACTCGAATATCGGTATGAGCGCCGGCGCGTACAGCGCCCGCGCCAGCGAGGCCGCCAGCATCGGCACGCCGGTGCCGATGAACACCGTCGTGCGGCCCTTCATCAGCCGCGCCGCGGTGCAGGCCAGGCGCTCGGTCGGAGAGATCCCTTCGCTCATCGCTTCGCCCTCAGCGCGCGCAGGCGCTTGGCTCCCACGCGCTTCAGGTACGCGGCGTGGTCGGGGACGCCGCGGATCCACTCGTCGAAATAGCGCTTGGAGCCCTCCTCGGTGCGGATCGCGTCCAGGTAGGCGCGGATGTGCGCCTCGTCGCGCTCGTACAGCCCGCAGGTCTCGCCCGGGTGCGCGCCGTACGGCGCGTGGACGACCGCGTCCACGAGGAAGTACGGGATCGCGGTGCGCTCCGGCGCCGCGCGGATGACCTCGGTCGGGACGATCTCCTCGGCCGAGACGATCAGGCGCTTGCAGGCGCGCGACA
>JACQBB010000295.1 GCA_016194625.1 Elusimicrobiota bacterium
CCGGCGCCGCCGCCACCGGCGTCGCCGCCGAAGCCGCCGCCTACGCCTCCGAGACCGCTCCGGCCGCCGTCGCGGCCCCGGCTCCCGCCTCCCGCGGCCTGATGGGCCGCCTGAAGGACGTGGTCTCCGGCCGGGCGACCGTCGCCAGCCTGTTCGACACCTCCGCCGCCCGCGGCGAGACCGCCGGCCCCGTCCAGGGCTCGGTCGGCCTCAAGGAGCACAAGCCCGTCCTCCTGCCCAACGGCACCCGCACCGACGAGGAGCCCGTCATCCCCTCGCCGGACCGCGAGACCACGGTCAAGAGCCAGGCCTACTCCCTGCCCGGCGCCCGCGACGTCGGCGGGATCTTGGAGAACAACCGCAAGGTCCTCTCCGTGGACCCGACGGACGTCGGCGCGGTCGTGACCGCCGTGAAGGCGCTCATCGACGGGGACCCGGCCCGCTACGGCGTGCACAGCTCGGACCTGCGCCTGATCAACGCGCGGCGCTTCGAGGGCCGCGGCGACCAGGCCGACTCCATCTTCGTCCACTTCCGCCAGATCAAGGACAACCTCCTGGTCAACGGCTCGAACATGTCCTTCACGCTGAAGGTCATCGACGGCAAGGCGACGGTGGTCGCGCAGACCGGCCAGGTCTATCCCAACATCGAGGTCGACACCCAGGCCACGATGACCGAGGACGCGATCATGGGCCGCATCTCCGAGCGCGTCGGCATCCCGGTGGCGGACGCCCAGCAGGCGTTCCAGTTCTTCGAGGAGAAGATCATCTACTCCCGCGGCTCGTGGCGGCACGTGAAGCTGTACGTCGCCGAGGGCCTGCCGTTCATGATCGCGGTGGACCTGGCCAACGGCCTGGTCTTCGCGTGGGACAACCGCACCGGCGTCGAGACGGCCGAGCCCGCCAAGAAGGACGGCGCGGGCGCGTCCGCGATCAAGGGCTCCATCGGCGGCAAGACCGTCGACCGCGGCCCGCAGATCCCCGGCGCGGAGATCAAGGAGATCCCGCTGGCGTTCCTGAACCTGACCATCGGCGGCAAGACCTACACCACCGACAAGGACGGCAACTTCGCCGCGCAGGGCCTCGAGGTCTCTCCCGAGGGCCTGACGCTGACCGCGACGCTGTCCGGCCCGTACGTCAACGTGATGGACACCACCGGCAAGACGCTGAAGATCAACGTGACGGTCAAGCCCGAGAACGGCGTCATCCACGCCGTGTTCGCGCCGGACGCGACGCTGAACGACGAGAACGCGGTGGCCCAGGTCTCCGCGTTCCAGAAGGTCAACCTCGCGTACAACTTCCTGAAGGAGCGCAAGCTCACGACGGAGCGCATGGACAAGAACCCCATCACGGTCCGCACGAACGTGGACGACGAGTGCAACGCGTACTACACGCCGGGCAGCCCGAGCCTCAACTTCTTCCGCTCGAGCGCGAACTGCGTGAACTCCGCGTACGACACCGTCGCCGACCACGAGTACGGCCACTACTGGGACGACATGACGGGCGGCATCATGAACGGCGGCCTGTCCGAGGGCTGGGGCGACATCGTCTCCATGTACCTGCTCAACAACCCCATCATCGGCGAGCACTTCCTGAAGCAGGCGCGCGGCGGCGTGGACTACATCCGCCACGGCGACAACACCTACCAGTACAACGAGTACGACGAGGTGCACGACCAGGGCCAGGCGTGGCAGGGCTTCGCGTGGAAGCTGCGCAAGGCGCTGATGAAGGAGCTGGGCGACGCCGAGGGCGCCGCCGTGGCCGAGGCGCTGGTCCTGCCGACGATGTTCGCGAAGGCCGCGACCATCCCGGACGCGATGGCGCAGGTGCTGGTCAACGCGATGAAGAAGGACGGGACGATCGGCTTCGAGAAGATCATCCGCGACACCGCGAAGATCCACGGCATCACGCTCCCCTCGAACCCCGGCAAGGGCCTGGTGGAGAGCCTGGTGGCGCGCTTCACGGCGCCGCTGCGGGCGGTCCGCACGACCCCCGTCTACACGCCGCAAAGCCCGCGCGAGATCGTCACCTCCTTCGACGCGCTCGCGTCGCAGCTCGCGCAGTCCAGCGGCGACATGGGCAACGGCACCGTCCGCCAGACCCTGCGCTTCACCGCCGGCGCGCTGCTGCGCAAGCGGGTCGCCAACGAGATCCGGCGCTACATGGACGAGACCGGGCTGAAGTACCAGCTCAACGAGTACAAGAGCTGGACCTCCAGCGACTTCCTCCTCGTCATCGAGGGACCGCAGGACAAGGTCCAGGAGCACAGCGAGAACATCTCGCGCTGGCTCTCCAGCCTCGAGCGCGGCAACTGAGACTTCGAACGACGCATCCGTAAAGGAGGGCGGCCTTTCGGCCGCCCTCCTTCTTTTCCGCCCTCCGGGGTGTGACCGAACCGTCATTTTCAAAATCCCGGGACATATGTAATACTCCGGGCATGAAGAAACTACTCGCTCTCTCCCTGGCCGCCGCCGTCCTCGCTCCCGCCCCCGCCTCCGCGCTCGAGTGGACCGCGATGGGGCCGCGCGCGATGGGCATGGGCGGCGCCGGCGTCGCCGCCGTCCAAGGGCCATCGAGGGCGCCCGGAACCTCCAGAACCTGAAGGACACGGGCGGCGTCCCGACGCAGGCGTCGATCGACTCCGCGCTGAACAAGCTCAACGACCCGAACAACGGCCTGCGCGTCGACGCCGGCACCGGCGCGGACTTCAAGGTCGGGAAGATCGCCTTCTTCGCCAACGGCTTCCTCGACATGGGCGCGGTCCCGTTCGTCGACTTGGCCAACAACACCCCGGGCGCCATCACCGGCGGCACGAACAACTCGAAGCTCGTGCTCAAGGGCGCGCGCATCCTCGAGTTCGGCGCGGGCTACGGCCACGAGATCCCCGGGGCGCCGGGCCTGTTCCTGGGCGGCAACCTGAAGCTGATGAACGCGCAGGTCGGCTACGCGGACTACTTCATCCTGCGCAACAACAACAGCCAGAACGACCTCCTCTCCAAGTTCAAGAACGGCGCCAAGACCAGCTCGAACTTCGGCGTGGACCTGGGCGCGCTGTGGGACGTGGAGCGCACCTTCTCGGGCGCCTGGTGGCGGCCGCGCGTCGGCCTCGTCGGCCGCAACCTCAACAACCCGAAGTTCAAGCAGCCCGACGCGGCGACGGCGGCGGGAGTGACGGGCAAGTTCGCGGTGAACCCGCAGGTGCGCCTGGGCGGCGCGATCAGCCCGTTCAACTGGTGGCACCTGGTCTCCGACGTGGACCTGACCAACAACCTCACGCCGGTCGACGGCGTGAAGAGCCGCCAGTTCGGCCTGGGCACCGAGGTCAACGTCTTCAACCGCACCTGGATCAACATCCCCCTGCGCTTCGGCATCGCGCGCAACCTGGCCAACACCGGCTCGGGCACGATGCTGACCGGCGGCGCGGGCCTGAACTTCCTGCACTTCATGATCGACGCCTCGGCGCAGGTCAGCCCCAAGCGCGTCCAGACCCAGTCGCAGGGCGCGAGCAAGAAGATCCCCAGCGAGCTGGCCGCCGGCGTCCAGCTGAGCCTGCTGTTCGGCGGCTCGGACGACCGTCCGGGAGACTCCACGCGGGACCTCCAACCCGTCCCGACCGAGAAGGTCCAGCCGACCGCCCCGGCGGCCCCGGACCAGGTCGAGAAGATCAAGGCCGACGCCGAGAAGGCGCACTCGGACCTGGACAAGGAAGCCGCCAAGCCCGCCGGGCAGTGAGCTTCTAGAGGTCCCAGCGGCGGATCAGGACGAGGGCGGCCGACCCGAACGCGGCGTCGGCCGCCCACGCCGCCGCCCACGGCGGCAGGGTCCCGCCGACGCCCATCGCGCGCGCGATCTCCATGAACCACAGGTAGGCGAAGGAGAGCGCGAGCGCGGCGCAGAAGCTGATCACGCGCGACGAGCGGCGCAGGCGCAGGGCGATCGGGATGCCGAGCGCGCAGATGACCACGTTGGCGAACGGGTAGGCGAGCTTGGCCTGGGCCGCGACCTCGTATTCGCGCGGCGAGCCGCCGAAACGGCCCACGCGCTTGGCGTAGGAGCGGACCTCGAGCAGGCTCAGCTCGTCGGGATTGGTCGGACGCGGGATCAGCTCGGACGGCGGCGAATCCAGCTCGGAGACGAACTCCTTGAAGGAGGTCTCGACGGCGCCCTGCTCCGCGAAGACGCGCGAGACGCCTTCCGTGAACACCCAGCGGCGGCGCGCCGGGTCCCAGTGCGCCATCTTCGCGTCGAGCTGGGAGACCACGCCCCGGGGCCCCATCGTCTCCAGGACCGGCCGCTCCATCGTCCCGTCGAGGGGCATGAACAGCGCGCACTGGATGAAGAGGCGGTCGTCGCGGGCGAAGGCGACCTCGGAGTAGATGCGCCACTCGGGCTCCGGGTGGACCTTCTCGTGCCACAGCCGGCGCGAGCGCGCCCACGCGGCGGGCATCACCGTCTCCTGCGCGACGAACGCCACCAAGGCCACGCCCAGCGACGCCCACAGGATCGGCGCCCAGAAGCGGCGCGTCTCCAGGCCGCAGGCCTGCGTCGCCAGCCACTCGCCGCTCTGCACGAAGCCGCTCATCGCGAC
>JACQBB010000360.1 GCA_016194625.1 Elusimicrobiota bacterium
GACCTTCTCCCAGTGGAGTTCCACGGCGAACAGGGTCTGCGGCGCGCCGAAGCCGCGGAAGGCGCCGTTGGGCGGCGTGTTGGTGGCGACCGCGCGCGAGCGCACGCGCACGTTCGGGCACTGGTAGGCGCCGGCCGCGTGCAGGGTGCCGCGCGAGAGCACGACGGCGGAGAGCGTCGCGTAGGCGCCGCCGTCCATCAGGACGTCGATGTCCTGGGCGACGAGCGTGCCGTCCTTCTTGAGGCCCGTGCGGTGGCGCACGAAGGCGGGATGGCGCTTGGTGGTGGCGGCCATGTCCTCATGCCGGTCGTACACCAGCTTCACCGGGCGGCCCGCCTTCAGCGCGAGCAGGGCCGCGTGGCCGGCGATCATGGACGGGTATTCTTCCTTGCCGCCGAAGCCGCCGCCGGTGGGCGTCTGGATGACGCGCACCCGGGACTCCTCCCGGCCGAGGATCGCCTTCAGCGCCTTGACGATGTAGTACGGGCACTGCAGAGAGCCGGTGACCGTCAGGACTCCGTCCGCATCTTCAAATGCGGCGATGGCGTTGTTCTCGATGTAGGCGTGCTCCTGGGCCGGCACCGAGTACTCGCCCTCGACGACCACGTCCGCGTCGGCGAAGCCCCGGCCCAGGTCGCCCTTCTCGATGACGGTCTCGATGAGCGTGACCAGGTTCTTGCCCGGGATGTCCTTGGCGGTGACGACGACGCACTCCTTCCAAGGGAAGGCGGGGTCGAAGCGCAGGGCCTTGATGCGCCCGTGGGGGATCGTGGAGCGCACGGTCACGCCGTGCCAGGCGCCGGGGAACTCCCGGTCGTCCAGGTACAGGGCGCGGCCGGTCAGCTTCTCCGGACCCTCGCGGCGGGGCGGGCTCTTGCCGACGCTCGACATGGCGCCCATCTTACCAATTCGAGCGGCGGCGGAGCGCCGCCCGGACGGTCAGAGGGCGACGAACGCGGCCGGGTCGACGCCGAAGCCGGACTTCTTGGGCTTGGGCGGGATCGGGGCCCACTCGGGGCGGGGCGGCTCGGGCGCCTTGGGCACGCCCAGCGTCGCCTCCATCGCGACCTTCTGACCCGCGCGGCTGACGACCAGCTTGGTCTTCTCGCCCGGGGACATGTACTTCAGGTGCGCCAGCACGGTCTTCAGCGCCGCCGCCGGCTCCAGTCCGGTCAGGTCGATGCCGTCCAGGGAGACGAGCTCGTCCTTGGCCGCCAGGCCGGCCGCGGCCGCGGGGCCGTCGGCGACGACCGACGCCACGACCAGCTTCTTCCCGCCTTCGTCGGGACCCATCACGATCTGGAGCGCGCCGGCCTTCAGGTCGCCGGTGCGGGCGTACTGCTTGATGGCTTCGGCGATGTAGTTGGCGGGCAGGGACATGCTGATGCCCTCGAAGCCGCCGGACTGCGACGCGATCATCGAGTTGATGCCGACCACCGAGCCCCACATGTTGAACAGCGGGCCGCCCGAGTTGCCGGGGTTCACCGCGACGTCGGACTGGTTGGCGTCGAGCACGAACTGGCCGTGCAGGTTGTCGCGCTCGAGCGCGGAGATGATGCCCTTCGACACCGAGAAGGTCAGGCCGAGCGGGTTGCCGATGGCGACGACCTGCTCGCCGACGTCCAGCTTCCACCACAGCGGCAGGGGGCGGCGGTCCAGCGCGTGGTCCGCCAGCTCGACGAGCGCGATGTCCTTGGCGGAGGCGCTGTCGCCGTACGCGAGGACCTTGCCTTTCGTCATCTTCGGGCGGTTGTCGTTGCCGTCGTACAGGCCGACGGAGATCTCGGCGCCGACGGCGAGCTTCTCGACGCAGTGCGAGTTCGTCGCGATCAGGCCCTTGCGGTCGATCCACTTGGAGCCGTCCACGAAGAAGCCGGTGCAGATCGCCTGGCCGCCCTTCTTCTTGGGCGTCGCCGGGATCGGCATCGGCGCGGGCGCCGCCATGGCCCCGTGCTCCGCCGCGGCGGGGATGTCCATCACCAGGAACACGACCGACGGCTCGACGCGCTTGATCAGGTCGATCATCGGCTTCTGCGCGAGCAGGAGCGGGTCGTTCGGGCCCGTCTCCTGGGTCGCCAGGCGGAACATGCCCCGGTCGCTCCGGTAGGACCGGGACTCGTTCAGGACGGCGCGGCGGATCGCGCCGAAGGCGGCGGAGAAAGCTTCGTCGCCGGACTGCGCGCGGGCGGGCGTCGCGGCGCCGAGGGCGGCCGCGAGCGCGAGCAGGAGTCCGGCGCGGCCTTCACGTCCGAGGAGGGTCATCATGTTCGTTCTCCGGTTCACGGCTTCTTCGCGGCCCAGTGGTCGATGACGGACTTGTACTTCGCGGGGATGCGGGGGTCGGACGGGGAGATCTTCTCGGGGCCGCCGGACACGGGCTTGAGGTCCGGGGTGACCACGGCGGCGATGTGGACGGCGGACTGGACCGTGCCGTACACGTCCGCCTCGAACACCCAGGTGTCCATGCGCCAGTTGCCGTCGGCGCCCATCTTCCAGTCCTCGCCGGAGAGCAGGACGGCGATGACCTCGAACAGCTCGTCGTCGTTGATCATGCCCACCGCGCGGACCTTGAAGGCCTGGTGGTCGGCCTTCGCGTCGCCGACCGCGTCCTCGAGGGTGAACATGCCGGGCTTCAGCGGCGGCTCCTCGGCCTCGTACTTGCCCTTGGACTTGAGCTGCTCGATGATCTTCGCCCAGTCCGCGTCGTCGGCGGAGGGCAGGACGGCGGGGGCGCGGGACGGGGCCTTCTTCTGGGCCGCGGCTTGGACCTTGAGCGCCTTGATCGCGTCCAGCGACCGGCGCGCGGCGCTCATGTCCAGCTGGGCCGACGCGGGGGCGGCGAGGGCGGCGAGCGTCAGCGCGGCGGCGAGCATCGGGATCTTCATGTACGGCCTCCGTCCGAGAGTTCGCCGGCCGGAGCCGGCGTCTACGGGGGAGGATATATCGTTGGCGAGGGCGCCACGAGGACCGGGGGGCCTAGGCGGGGGCGGACGAAGGGGCCCCCCTGGGAGCGGGTCCGTTGGTCCTATATTTAGGAGGAAGGACTACTTCGTGCCGGCTTGGACGGCCATGAAGTCGAAGTACGCCATCAGGTCGTCGAGGTCCTTCGGCTCCAGTTCGTCGAAGTCGGGCATCTTGGTATGGCGGAACTCGGAGGCGCGATGGATGAACGCCTTCAGGTCCTTCTTGTCGTGGTAGGAGGTGATGCCGCGCGGCTCGTTGAGATCGGGTCCGACGGAGCCGCCCTGCCCGCTCATCGCGTGGCAGGAGATGCAGCGCGAGCGGAAGATCGCCCAGCCCGCCGGCGCGCGGGACTTCTTCGGGTAGTTGCGCGGCACGGCCTTGGGGAACAGGTCGTCGACGATGCCGGGCTTCACCGCCAGCACCTGCCACGGCCACGGATAGCCGTTGGCCGGGGTCTGCTCGGCGCCGAGCCAGACCAGGTAGAACGGCCCCGGCTTCACCTTCTCCTTGGGCAGCTCCTCCCAGGCGGGCGCGTCGGCGTCCTCGAAGGCGAGCATGCCGCCCTCCTGCGCGAGCAGGGGGAGCTTCGCGTGGGACTGGTAGCCGTCCAGCGCCTCGAAGAACATCTCGCCGACGCCGCGCTCGATCCACGACGGCCCGTAGGCCGCGGTGAGCAGGTTGCGGATCGGCACCGCGCGGTAATGCTTGACCTTGCCGTAGAACGGATCGTTCACCTCGATCAGGCGCGCGTCCTTGCGCTGGCGCAGGTCCCACGCGGTCACCTTCAGGAGCTCCCGGCCGTCGGCGGAGAAGGTCACCGACGGGTCGGCGGCGCGCGCGGGCGCGGCGGCCAGCAGGAGGGCGAAGGCGAGGGCGTTCATGCGGCCATTGTCCGAAATCCGCCGTCGCGCGCGCAAACCGTCAGGGCGCGGCTTTCAGCGAGACGACCGGGAAGTACAGGCCTTTGCGCTCGCGCCGCCAGGCCAGGCCGTCGGCGCGGCGCTCCGCGGGCGTCGCGAAGCGGTACGACCACAGAGTCGCGCGGGCGTAGACGGGCCGCTCGGCGCCGAACGGCGGCGGCCCCATCAGCGCCTCCACCGCGGGCGAGCCTTGGAGCAGGCGGAACAGCAGGTTGTTGAACCAAGGACTCGGCGCGCCCAGCGCGGCGAACCACATCTGCCAGTCCAGGCGCGGCATGTGCGGCGCGACGAAGGAGCCCCCGCGGCGCGGGTCGCCGGGCTTCCACTTGAACGGCCACTCGCGCCACTCGTGGCCGTCGGCGGAGACCTCGACGACGATCTCGTCGCGCGTCGTGGTCATCGCCGAGAAGAGCCCGTACGCGTCGATGGACCGTAGAGGGGACACGACGCGCATCAGCGGCGCCCACGCGTCGATCAGCGGCGGCCGCCCGCCCAGTTGGGACGAGCACATCAGGGCGCTCACGGTCAGCCACAGCGCGGCGAACGCGCCGACGGCGCGGGCGCGCCGGGGGGAGGCGGTCGCGGGCGCGCCCTTCGGCGCGAGGCGGGCGACCCAGCCGGGGGCGTCGTCGAGCGCGGACGCGCACAGGACGACGGTGAGCAGGTTGAAGAAGCCGTAGTTGCCCGACAGCGCGATCAGCGCCATCAGCGCGGCGACCGCGGCGGCGCCGAGCTCCCGGACGCGCCGCGGCCCGAGCAGGAGCAGGGGCGCGCCGAACTCGACGGCGAACATCGCCAGGCACGAGGCGCGGTGGACGGCGGCGGGGAGCGCGGCGAAGGACCAGGCGAGCGGCGTCGGCAACGGCTGGGTCCAGTGGTGGTACTCGAGCGCGGTCAGCGAGCGCCAGGTCGCGTCGCCGCCGGCCAGCTTCACGACCGCGGATTCCAGCATCAGCTTCACGAGCAGGAGGCGGACGAGCAGGAACGCGCCGCGCGAGGCCTCGGTCCGGCGGCCGCGGAGCGTCCACGGCGCGACGAACACCGCGAGCAGCCCGGTCTCCAGCAGCAGCGCGTCCCACTGGAAGCGCATGAACTCGCCGCCGGCGCCGGTCAGCGACAGGTACAGCGCCCACGCGGCGAGCGCGCAGGGGCCCGCGGCGAGGTCGAAGACGAGGCCCAGCGCGGCGACGGCGCCGGCCGCGCAGTAGGCGAGCAGGGCGCCGTCGGACGCGGACAGCCAGGCGAGCGTCGGCAGGGAGCGGACGCCGGCCCAGACGCCGAAGCGGCTCGCGGCCGCGTCGAGCATCGGCGCCACGGGCGTCAGGCCGTCGGCGCCGACCAGGCCGCGGACCTGGACGCCGAGCGAGACGAACGCGGCCAGGTAGGTCAGGCCCAGGCCCGCCAGGAACAGGCGGCGCGCGCCCTCCAGCGGCGCGCGCGGGGGTGTCGCCCCACAGCAGGCGCGTCGCGCGCGAGAACAGCGGCCGGCGCGCGGCGACGAAGCGGTAGACGGCCTCGGACGCCGAACGGAACGGCGCGGCGCGCTCGTACAGCCGCAGTCCGGCCCGGCGGGCGCCGCCCGCCTCGGCCAGCGAGCGGAACACCGCCTCGGCGCCGCGCGTGACGCTCCCGTCGGGCATGACGAGGTGCACCGCCTCGCCGAGCGGCGCGTCCTTCAGCGCCGGGAAGCGCGCCTCGGCCCGGTCGGAAGGGAGGTATTCGACGCGGTCGCCGGTGGCCTGGCGCCAGCGCTCGATCCAGAGCCGGCAGAACCCGCAATCGCCGTCGAAGACGAGGACGGGGCGGGACGGCATCGGCTAGCGGCGGCGGGCGGCCGCGGGCGGGACGGGCTCGGAGACGAAGACCAGGTCGTTCCCGTCGAACCGCATCCCGTACAGGATCATGTCGGCGCCCAGGAACCACTGGACGCCGCCGCGCATCTGCGCCGGGGAGCGGTAGGTGACGAAGTAGTTCCCGTCCGCGTCGCGGCGCAGCAGGTCGAGGGCGGCGGGGGTCCGCGCGCCGTCCTCCCAGACGGCGGCGTAGGTCACCGGGCCGAGGGTGAACTTGCGCGCGGCGGCGTACAGCGCGTCGATCAGCTCCTTCTCGGTCGCGGTCAGCGTCGCTCCGGCGGTGGCGAGCCTCCAGACGCCGCCCGCGCGCGTCAGCGTCGCGGCGCCGCCCGGCAGGGCGACCGGCGCGCCGGCCGCGGCGGCGGACTCGGAGAACGAGGCGCTCCACGCGCCCCGGCGCAGGGTGAGCCAGGAGTCCGCCTTCTCGTCGAAGGAGATCGCCAGCGTCAGCGGGGCGCCGCCGAAGTCCCTAGTCAGGACGCCGGCCGCCGTGGCGGCGGCGACCGAGGCCAGCGGGGCGCGCGCGACCTCGGTGTGGGCGGCGGCGCGACGGACGGGGACCGCGCGGGGAGTCGCGACGGGGGTGACGGCGGGTCCGCCGGCGACGGAGGCGGCCAGGACGAGCGAGGCCAGGGCTTCGTTCATCCTGGGATTATATACCGTCAGCGCGCCAGAAGGGCGCGCCAGGCGGCCTCGAGGGCCCGCTTTTTGCGGCCCCCCCAGGAATCTTCCTTGCGGGCGTCGGCGGCGGCGGCCTTCCAGTCGGGGCGCCCGGGGGCGCCGGCGTAGTCCGGCAGGGAGACGTCGGTCACGACGCGCGGCGCGCCCTCGCGGGCGCGGGCCTTCTCGGCGACCGTGCGGTACGCGTCGCGGAACGGCACGCCCTCGCGCACCAGCGCGACGGCGTCGTGGGTCGCGAGCAGGTCCTCGGTGACGGCGGCGGCGCAGCGCGCCTCGTCCACCTTCAGCGACTCGGGCAGGCGCGCGGCGACGTCGAGCATCCGTTCCAGCTCGTCGAGCGCGGCGAACACGACGCCCTTGGTGAGCTGGTAGTCGCGGTGATATCCGGACGGCAGGGCGCCGACGGCGAGCACCTGCGCCAGCCAGCCGGGGAACAGCGCGGCGCGGGCGCGCGTCAGCTCGACCACGTCGGGGTTCTTCTTCTGCGGCATGATGCTGGAGCCGGTGGTGAACGAGTCGGCGAGCTTGAAAAAGCCGAACTCGGCGGTCGCGTACAGGGACAGGTCCCAGGCCAGGACGCCCAGGTCGCGCGCGACCAGGCACAGCGACGACAGGACCGCGGCCTCCAATCGCGGGCGGCTCGACTGCACGCGCAAGGTGTTGCGCTGGACGCGGCCGAAGCCGAGCAGCTTCGCCACGCGCGCGCGCGGCAGGGGCAGCATCACGCCGTAGCCGGCGGCGGAGCCGAGCGGGCAGGCGTCGGCCTCGTCGAAAGCGAAGCGCAGCGCGCGGCGGCCGTCCGACAGAGCCTCGGCGTGCGACGCCGCCCAATGGCCGACCGTCGTCGGCATCGCGCGCTGGAGGTGCGAGTAGCCGGGGATCACGACGCCCTGGTTGCGGGCCCCGAACGCCGCCCACGCGGCGGCGGCCGCGCCGGCGCGGGCGTGCAGGGCGAGCAGGCGGTCCTTCAGGAACAGGCGCAGGTCCACCTGGACCTGGTCGTTGCGCGAGCGCCCGGCGTGGACCTTCGCGCCGACGGCGCCGAGCCTGGCGGTCAGGTGCTGCTCGACCGCGGTGTGGACGTCCTCCTGCGTGCGGGTGACCTGGAAGGAGCCGGCGCGGGCGTGGAGGCGCGTCAATTCGGCGCGGAGCTTCGCGTATTCCTTGCGCGTGAGCACGCCGATCTCGGCCAGGCCGGCCGCGTGCGCGAGCGAGCCGTACACCTCGTAGCGCAGGAGGCGCGAGTCGAGCTCGGGGTCGCTGCCGACCGTGTAGGCCTCGACCGCGGAGTCCAGGTCCGTCTTCGTCTGCCAGAGCTTCTTCATCGGGCCGCCTTCGCGAAATAGCCGCGGATCATGCGCTCGTAGAACGCCACGCCGGCCTCGAGCTCGGCGACCTCGAGGTACTCGTCGGGCGTGTGCGAGCGCTTGGAGTCGCCGGGACCGACCTTCACGGTCGGGATCCCTTTGAGGAACACCCAGTCGGACAGCGTCGGCGAGCCGTAGGGGGCGGCCGACGGGTTCGCCGCGAGCGCCGCGCGCACCACGGCGTGCGCCGGGTCGGTCTCCACCGAGCCGAGGCGCGAGGAGCGCACGCGCACCTCGCTCTCCACCGCGGCCTTCACGCGGGCGACGATCTCGTCCACGCTCAGGTCGGGGGTGGTGCGGATGTCCACCACCAGCTTGCAGCGGTCGGGGATCACGTTGTGGCGGTCGCCGCCGGCGATCTGGGTGACCGCGAGCGTGGTCGCGCCCAGGACGGGGTGCTTCGCGTCGAAGCGGACCTTCGACAGCG
>JACQBB010000361.1 GCA_016194625.1 Elusimicrobiota bacterium
ACAGCGCGCGCGCGAGCGCGACCAGCGCGAACCCGCGCTGCTCGGCGCTGAGGCCCTGGGTGAGCACGGCGGCGGTCAGCGCCGCCGGCACCAGGCCGGAGAGCGCTCCGGCGACCGGCCCGTACTCCAGCGCGGTGAGGACCGCGGGGACCAGGTAGGCCAGGTCGAACACGCCGGCCGTCTGGCTCGACCAGAACGAGAGCCAGACGATCAGAGTCGCGTCGGCGATCGACGCGCCGAGCCCGACCCAGCGCTTCAGGCGCGGCTCGGCGGGGCGGCCGGAGAACGCGAGCGCCCCCTCGACCGCGGCGACGCAGGCGAAGACGAGCAGCGGCGCGGCGAAGTCCACCGCGCGGCCGCGCGCGCCGAGCCAGGCCGCCGCGAGGGCGGCGGCCAGGTTCGACGCGCGCAGGATCCAGGTCGCGGGGGTCATGCCGGCTCGTGGAGGTGTACGACGGCGGGCGCCGCGGCGGTCTCGCAGCGCGGGCAGTCGAGCGCGGTCGGCCCGTCGAAGGTCGACGGCGCGAAACGGAACCAGTCGGAGCGGAAGTCCGCGTCCGGCGCCAGCGCGCGGCCGTCCGGCGCGGACAGCTCGGGGCGCGCCGCGGTCACCTGGATCACGTACAGGTGGCCGCAGTGCGCGCACTCCAGGGCGGCGAAGCGGTGCGGTCCCGGCTCGGCCATCCTCTCCCGGTAGAGGTCCCAGCCGCCGCCGCCGGCGCGCGGCGGGCGGCACGAGAGCGTGTGGCGCGCGAGCAGCTTGGGGCCCAGCGGGCGGCCGCCGGGGTCGAGCACCGGCACCAGCTCGTTGACCGTGCGGGCGACCACGCACTCGACGAAGCTGGCCCGGCCGGCGCGGAAGCGCAGGCGCGCGGGGAGGCTGGTCAGGGCGAACCACCACCGTCGCAGGCGCGGGAGCGGCATTTCGCCGAAGTATAGCCGAAAATCATAGAATGGGCCAGGTCCCGGGACCGCCCATGCGCCTCAGCGTCCGACTCGCCCTCGTGTTCGCGTCGTTCGGCGTCGCCATCGCCGGCGGCCTCGTCTGGCGCCAGGTGACGGTCTCCCGCCGCGAGGCCTACGCCCAGCAGGAGCGGCTCGGCCTGGTGACGCTGGAGGCGGTGCGCGCGCTGGTCGCGGCGCAGGCGCGCCAGGGCCGCTTCTCCGACCTGAGCCGCGACTTCCAGGACCTGGTCCGCCGCGCCGACGTGGCGACGATCGTGGTGCGCGACCGCAAGGGCCGGCGGCTCGTCGGCCGCTCCGACGACCCCGCGTTGCTCGCGCGCGAGCCCAGGCCCGGCCGCACGCTCGCGGCGGTCGACGACGGGCTGTACGACGTGGAGGCTCCCGTGGACCTGGGCGCGCGCGGCAAGGGGACGGTCGCGGTCGGCTTCCGGACCGCGAAGCTCGAGGAGCGCCTGCGCGACGCCGCGACCGAGGGCGTCGGCGCGGGCGTCACCGCCCTGCTCGCCCTCGCGCTGTCGGCGTGGTTCATCGGGATGTTCGCGGGCGAGCGCATCGAGCGCGTCGTCGCGCGCATCTCCGCTTTGACCGCCGACCCCGGGAAGTTCCGTCCGCTGCGCACCGACGGCCTGGGCGGCGACGAGGTCGTGCGCCTGGCCGAGGCGTTCAACCGGATGGGCGTCAGCCTGAAGGCGGAGACCGAGCGCCGGCGCGAGGTCGAGGCCGAGAAGCGCGAGCTGTCGGCGATGCTCGTCCACGACCTGAAGACGCCGCTGACCGTCATCCGCTCCGGCATCGCCCTGCTCGCCGAGACGGCCCCCCGCGCCGGCGGCAAGCGCGAGCACGAGCGCACCTTCGAGCTGCTCGAGATGTCCACCGCGCGCCTGCAGCGCATGGTCGAGGACGTGCTGCAGCTGGCGAAGCTCGAGGAGTCCTCGGCGCTGCAGCGCCTGGACATGGTGGACATGAGCAGGCTCGCCGCCGACTGCGCGAAGGACTTCGCGCTGATCGCCAAGGACCGCAAGCAGACGCTCGTCTACGAGCCGCCGGCCGGACCCGTCCCGCCCGTCCTCGGAGACCCGGCGCTCCTGCGGCGCGTGCTGGACAACCTGGTCCACAACGCGGTCGAGCACACGCCGGCCAAGGGGCGCGTCGCCGTGACGGTCAAGGCCGAAGGCCTCGGCGTCCTCGTCGAGGTCTCCGACTCGGGGCCGGGCGTCCCCGAGGAGGCGCGCGCCGACGTGTTCCGCAAGTTCTTCCAGAAGGACGTGAAGCGCCACGTCGGCAACGTGGGCCTGGGGCTGGCGCTGTGCGAGAAGGTCGTCTCCCGTCACGGCGGGAGCATCGGCATCGGCGACGCGGCGCCGAAGGGCGCGAAGTTCTACTTCAGCCTGCCCGTCGCGCCCGAGCCAGAAGACGTCTGACCGAGCGCATCGGCAGGCCGGTCACGTTGTCGCGGTCGCCGTCCACGCGGGCCACCAGCGGGTCCTTGCGGTCCTGGATCGCGTAGGCGCCGGCCTTGTCCATGTGCTTGCCGGCCAGGCGCCGCAGCCTCCCGGCGTCGAGCTTCCGGGCGTGGACGACCGACACCGCGCAGTCCGTGTAGACGCGCTTCCCGACGACTAGCGCGGTCCCGGTGTAGACGCGCTGGAGGCGCCCGGACTGCAGGGTGATCATGCGCACCGCGTCCTCCAGGTCCTTGGGCTTGCCCAGGATCTCCCCCGCGCAGACGACGACGGTGTCGGCGCCCAGCACGGGCGTGCCCGGGTGGCGGGCGGCGACCTCGAGCGCCTTGGCGCGCGCCAGCTTCACGACGAGCCGGCGCGGGTCCTTCTCGCGCGAGCGCTCGTCGACGGAGCTGGGGTCCGTGCGGAAGCTCACGCCGGCGGCGCGCAGGATGGCCCGGCGCCGCGGGGACGCCGAGGCCAGGATCAGATCAGGTCGGCGTAGTCGCCCCACTTCTCGGTCCTGATGCGGTCGTGCGCGACTCCCTGGGCTTCGAGCCCGGCCCGCAGCTCGGTCACCATCTTGCCGGGGCCGCACAGGTAGAACACCGCGGTCTCGAAGCCGGCGACGACGCGCTTCAGCAGCGCGGCGTCGATGCGGCCGGTCGGGCCGTCCCAGCGCTCGTCCGCGGCCAGCTCGGCCGGGCGCGTGATCGTCGCGTGCACGGAGATGCCGGCGCGCCTCCAGGTCCCGTGCTCGGAGCGGTAGACGAGCGCCGACGGGGTCTTCGCCGAGCACACCAAAGTGATGCGGTTGGACAGCGCCTTGTCGGTCTTCAGCAGGCACATCGCGCGGAACGGGGTCACGCCGGTGCCGCCGGAGACGAGCACCGCGTGCTCGGGCGAGCCGTCGTAGGTCCACCGGCCGAACGGGCCGCGCGCGACCAGGCCGCGCCCGCCGCCGGGCTTCAGCGCGCCCAGGCGGTCGCTGAACGGGCCGACCATGCCGACGGTGACCTCGAACCACTCGGGCGCCGAGACCGGCGACGAGGCCAGCGAGTACGCGCGCCAGGTCTTGGGGTCGTCCTCGAAGTGGAACATCAGGAACTGGCCCGGGACGAACGCGAAGCCGGGCGGCGAGGCGAAGCGGAAGGTGCGCACGCCGGGCGCCTCGTCGCGGGCCGCCAGCAGGCGCGGCGCGAACGTCGGCGGGACGGCCTTCCCGCTCACTTCGCCTGCTCCTTGAGCCAGGTCAGGTACTCCTTGGAGCCGCCGGCGGCGTCCAGCACCAGGAACTCGGGCGTCTCGTACGGGTGGCGCGCCTTGATCCAGCGCTCGAGCGCCTTCAGCTTGGACGCGGTGGTCTTGATCACGAGCAGGAGCTCCGCGTCGCGGTGGACCTTCCCCCGCCAGCGGTACACGGAGACGATCTCGGGCACCAGGTTCACGCAGGCCGCCAGGCGCGCCTCGACCATGCCCTCCGCCAGCTCGCCGGCTTTCCCGCCGCGCGGGACGGTGACCAGGACGACGCGGGCCGCGGACGCCATCTCAGCGGTAGGTCAGCGACCCGACGACGTGCACCTTCAGCATGTTCGACGCCTTGTGCTTGGCGGTGCCGCCGGCCGTGACGAGGGTGACCTCGCCGCTCTTGACCAGGCCGTTCTTCAGCAGGATGCGCTCGCCGTAGCCGAGCATCTCGTCGGTCGTCTTTCCGAGCGGGCAGATGGTCGGCGTGACGCCCCAGTACAGCGCGAGCTGGTTGTAGGTCGTCTTCAGCGGGGTCATCGCGACGATCGGCGCCTTCGGGCGGTACTTCGACATGATGCGCGACGACCAGCCGGTCATCGTGTACACGACGACGACCTTGGTGCCGGTGACCTCGCAGGCGTCGTGGCTGGCGCGGGCCAGCGCGTGGGCGAAGCCGGTGTCGGGACTGTCGTGCAGGCCGTGCGGGATGAAGCGGTAGCGGAAGTTCGACGCCTCGGCCTTGCGGATGATGTCGGCCATCACGGTGACGGTCTCGACGGGGTACAGGCCGACGGCGGACTCGCCGGACAGCAT
>JACQBB010000362.1 GCA_016194625.1 Elusimicrobiota bacterium
CCACCCGATGAAGGCCCTCCTCGCCGCCGTCCTGCTCGCCGCCGCCGCCGTCCCCGCGCGCGCGTCCGTCGACCCCTACGCCGGCTTCCAGCAGTACGCCGACGAGGGCTCGCTCAAGCCCTTCACCCGCGACCTGGGCAGTCTGCTGGGCGCCGCCACCTTCCACAACGGCCGCTCGCTGGGCTTCTCCGGCTTCGACGTGGGCGCGCGCTACGGCGCGCAGTTCTACCCGTCCAAGGGCAACGGCATCATGCGCAAGAACGGGGTCAAGTCCTTCGGCCTGCCCTGGGTCCAGGCCGAGATCGGCCTGCCCTTCAAGCTGGACGGCTTCATCCGCGGCATCTCCTACCAGGGTCTGACCGTCGCCGGCGGGGGCCTGCGCTACGGCGTCTGGTCCGCGTCGGACAAGCCCTGGGCCCCGCAGGTCCTGGTCAGCGGCGTCGGCCATTCCGTCGTCCACCAGCAGTTCTCGGCCAGCCACTTCGGCGCCAGCGCGGTCGCCTCGGTCGGCAACCCGACGGTCATCTTCTTCGCCGGCGGCGGCTTCGACCGCACGCGCCTGGTCGTGCGCTCCTCCCTGCTCGACCCCACGCTCAACGGCCGCGACGTGACCACCCTGGAGAGCCGCTTCACCGGCGGCATGACGGTCAAGCCCTACCAGTTCACCTACGTCAGCCTCGCCGGCAGCCTGGCCCACGGCCAGGGCGGCGCGGAAGCCGCGCTGGGCGTGCGCTTCTAGCCGGCCGCGGCGCCGAAGGGCTGACCGCGCAAGTCCGGTGCCGAGACATTGAAATTACTCTATTGACACAGTTTTGGGCATGAGTTATAGTCATGACCGTTCCGTCACCTTTTTCGTCCTATGTCCATTGGAGGATGCATGAATTTCGGCCGAATCATCGCGGGCGCGTTCCTGGCTTCGATCGTCGTCTTGGCGGCGGGCGCCGTGCCGGCGTCCAGCGCGGCCCCGCAGACGGTGCAGATGGCTGGTTCTACCACGTATATCATGGTCATCAAGTCCCACACCGGCACGGTGACCATCAACGGGAAGGCCTACGGCCCCAATGACAAGCTCCCGGTGCTGAAGAAGGGCGACGCGGTCTCCGTCAGCGGAGGGGCGATCTCGGTCGACACGGGCAACGGCACCATCAGCGCCGGCGATGGGGTGGCCTTCTCGATGTCGGACGCCGGGCAGGTCGCCGTCACGGCGGGCAGCATCTCCGTCACCAGCGGCGGACAGACCCAACAGGTCAAAGCCGGCCAGACCGTCACGATGAAGACCGTCAACACCTACTCGTCCGAGGATGGCACCTCTTGGACTTTGACCGCGGAAACCACCCAGGTCGTCGTGACCCAGACCTCCCCCAAGCAGGAGACCACTAACGGCGGCACCAAGACCACCAGCCCGTCCACGCCCTGATCCCGATCCAAGATGAACAATAAAGGAGACTCGATGATCCGCAAGACCTTCGCCCTCGTCGTCGCCCTGGCGGCCGCCGTCCCCGCGTCCGCCGGGAGCCTGATGCTCGGTCCCGCGATCCTGCATCCGTCCTACGGCCTGGAGACCCGGTACGAGGACAACATCTACCGCGTCCCGCGCGACCAGAACCACACCGCCGTCTCCGGCGGCGGCGTGCGCGGCTCCTGGATCATCGCCAACGACCTGGGCCTGAAGGTCGAGGCGCCCGTGGACGAGGCCAACAAGCTGAACTTCGGCTACGGCGCGACCTTCGAGAACTACACCACCCAGTCCAAGGCCAACGACGCGATCAACCAGCGCGCCGACGCCTCGTGGGACTACGCGGGCTCCAAGACCAAAGCCTCCCTGTACGACCGCTACGTCAACACCCACGACCCGCAGTTCAACCCCAACGGCACCGTCATCAACGGCGCCCTCGTCACCCGCGAGGCCCGCTGGGGCAACAACGCCGGCTACAAGATGGAATACTTCCTCGGCGACAAGTTCTTCTTCGGCGGCGACGTGGACGCGGGCATCAACCGCTACCTCGACCGCTCGGGCGGCGCGGCCTCGCTGGCCAACCTGCTGAACACCTCCGTGGTGACCTTCGGCGCGAAGGCCGGCTACATGATCGGCGCCAAGACCAAGGCCTACGGCGCCGTCCACCGCGTGATCACCCACTACACCGAGGGGACCCGCCAGGACAACCACCGGGACACCAACGTGGACTTCGGCGTGGACGGCGAGCTCGCCCCCAAGCTGAAGGGCACGGTGCAGACCGGCTTCATCTACCAGAAGTACGACAAGGACTCCGCGAACCCGAACCGCGCCACCATCGGGCGGCACTGGAGCGTCCTGACCAAGCTGGACTACAAGCCCACCGAGCAGTGCCAGTTCGTGCTGACGGCCAACCGCGGCACCGCGGACTCCGCCACTACCAGCGCGCGCTACTTCGTCACCTCGGGCTTCACGCTGGCCTACAACCACACCTTCACCGAGAAGGTGAAGGCGGGCGTGTTCGGCGGCGCGCAGTGGGACAAGTACTCGGAG
>JACQBB010000312.1 GCA_016194625.1 Elusimicrobiota bacterium
CGGTAGAGCGGCGTGTGCGAGTGGCCGCCGACGATCAGGTCGATGCCGGCCACCTCGCGCGCGAGGGTCTGGTCGCCCTCGAACTTGGGCTTGTCCGGCTCCTCGTAGCCGACGTGGGTCATCGCGATGATGACCTGAGCGCCTTCCTTCCTCAGCTGGGCGACCTGGTCCTTGGCCTCGTCGATCTCGCGGCGGAAGGTGAGTCCCGCGATGTTCTTCGGGAAGGCGAGCTTGTCCATGTGCACGGTCAGCAGGCCGAACAGGCCGAACTTCACGCCCGCGACGGTCTTCACGATGTGCGGCTTGGCCCAGGACACGTGCTTGCCGTCGGCGTCGTACACGTTGGCGGCCAGCACCGGCATGTCCAGCTTCGGGATCAGCGCGATCAGCGACTGCGCGCTCGCGTCGAACTCGTGGTTGCCGATCTCGGTGGCGTCGAAGCCGATCGCGTTGAACACCTTGGCGACCGACTCGCCCTTGTCGAGCGAGCCCTCGGGCGTCCCCTGCCACCAGTCCCCGGCGTCCAGGACCAGCTTGGGCCCCTTGTCCTTGTCCACCAGCGCCTTCAGCGCCGCGGCGCCGCCGACCGCGCGCGCCGGCTCCTTCTTGTCCGGGCGCGGCATGATCCAGCCGTGCACGTCGTTGGTGTGGTAGACGCGGACGACGATCGGGTCGGCCGCGGACGCGGAGAGCGCCAGAGAGAGGAGGATCGAGACGACGCAGGTTCGGATCATTCGGCCAGGCTCCCGGCGAGCGCGTCGCAGGCCTGCTGGAGCGCCTCGGCGGAGGCGGACAGGCGGGACGCGAGCTCGTCTTGCTTGATGGAATCGACGAAGAACGGCGAATCCTGCGCGGCGCGGCGCGCGCCCAGGCGGCGGCGCTCCACGTCGGCGGCCCAGCGCTTGGCCTCGACCAGCGCCTCGGCGCGGTCGCGCCCCCGGGCGCCGGCGGCGCGGGCGAGCGCCTTGGCGCCGTCGCGCAGCGACGCGTACATGGCCGCGAAGCGGGCGTCCGCCCCGGCGCCCCAGCGTTCGGCGTCGGCCAGCGCGGCGGCGGCGTTCTCGACGGCCTCGCGCAGGGCGTACGACATGTCGGCGGCGTCGGTCTTGACCGGCCCGCGCGCCCCCTTCGAGGCCGCGACCGCCTCGGTCCGCCAGGACCGGGCGCGCAGGCGCGCGGTGGCGGCGGCGGTCAGCGCCTCGGCGCCGGGCTCGCGGAACCAGCGCGCGCCGGCCGCGGCGGCCTCGGCCAGGGCCAGCGCCTGGGCGGCCAAGGGCTCCGGAGTCTTCGGGGACATGGCGCGCAGTCTACGAAATATGGGAGCCCCCGGCCAGGCGGTCCGCGTCCCGGAACGCGTCGCGGTGGGAGAAGACCACGTAGGAGGGCTTGCCCCGAGCGGCCTCGCGGATTGTGGACAATTTGTCCACGGACAGGGTCCCGACGCGCGGCCCCAGGGGGCGCATGTAGCGGAAAGCGCCCGCCTGCGGCGGACGCTGGATCAGCGGGTCGAAGGCGCGTATCAGGCCCAGCTCGGCGCACACCTTGTCCCCCAGATTCCCGTCCCAGTCCTTGCCGCGGGGGTGCCAGACGTACGCGAAACGGCTCCGCGGCAACCCCTTGAAAAAACGATACATGTCGCGCAGGCGGTCGGCCCCGGGCTGGAAGGAGGCCGGGGTCTCGAAGACGACGGCCTTGGCCCCCAGGAGCTCGGCGGCGGCCTTCGTGGCCATCCAGGCCTCATGGACCTCCAGTCCCTCGCGGAAGCCCCCGCAGTGGAGTTGGCGGGCGGGCGTGAGCTTCTTGCCCGCGGGCGGGAAGCCGCGGTCGTCCCGGGCGTGGGTGATCAGGCGGTAGGCCTGGACCGCGAACTCGGCGCCGGCCGGGGCGCCGGCCTTCCATTCGGCCAGAGTCGCCTCGCGGGGCATGGCCTCCCCGGTGCGGGCCTCGACGAAGTCCATGGACCGCCAATAGCGGTCCCGGGCCACCGGGAAACCGACGCAGCCGATCCTAATCAAACAGGGCGAAGTCGGGGTCGCGCCGGGGCCGCTCGACCGTCTCGGGGAGGCGGCGCGACCAGCGGATGCAGTACCAGGCCAGGCCCAGGCAGGCCAGGCCGTACGCCAGCTCGAAGCCGGACCAGCGCAGCCACTGCGGCTGGGTGACGAAGTCCCACTTCTGGGGGGCGTACAGGTTGGCCTCGGGCTCCCCGGCGAACAGGTCGTAGAGCCCCTTGAAAGCGACCAGCCCGCCCCACCCGGCGAAGATCGCCGCGGCGAGACGGGCCAGTCCACGAATCTTGATCGTCTCCAAGGGAGACGCCAGGCTCAGCGCTTCGAGTACTGGAAGCGCTTGCGGGCCTTGGGCTGACCGGACTTCTTGCGCTCGACCATGCGGGGGTCGCGGGTCAGGAAGCCGGCGGCCTTCAGGGCCTTCTTGTTCTTGTCGTCCGCCTTGACGAGCACGCGGGCGATGGCGTGGCGCGCGGCGCCGGCCTGGCCGGAGATGCCGCCGCCGACGACCTTGACGACGTAGTCGTGGTTCTTGGCGCTCTCGATCAGGTCGACG
>JACQBB010000313.1 GCA_016194625.1 Elusimicrobiota bacterium
GTGATGCCCTGGTCGATGCCGAGCACGTCCTTGTTCACGCAGCCGTTCGTCGGATGGAACGAGTCGGCGAAGCCGTAGCGGCCGTACGCCTTCGGGTAGCGGGCGCGCATCGCGCGCAGCGCGTCGAGGGACTCGCGCGGCGTGAACATCAGCGAGCCGCCGGGGGCGCTGGGCACCACGGCGCCGTTGACCGGCCCGTCCAGCGGCGGCGCGCCCCAGGCCGCGTAGCTCCCGTCGCAGGTGTCGGAAGCCGTCAGGCCCCAGATGTCGTCGGACCAGCCGGCGTACTTGCCCGACGGGTCCCGCCCCAGGTCGGACATGAACTTGCGCTGCGCGAGCGTCGCCTTGCGCGAGTTGTCGAAGTAGTCGAGCCCGTGGCGGTCGCACTTGCCGCGGAAGTCCACGAAGGCCTGCGAATACTGGTGGATGAACAGCGAGGAGACGCCGGCGACGAAGGTCTGGCCGCCCGCCGTCACGGCCGGCCGCGACCAGGCGTCCCACTCGGACGCCGGGATCGGATGGGTCGGCGAGCCGATCGCGAGCAGGTCCAGGATCATGTGCTCGGAGTAGGTGTCCCAGCGCGACGCGATGAAGCCGCGCTCGGGCGTCCAGCCCATCGACAGCAGGTCGGGCGAGCCGTTCAGCATCCACGGGAAGTCCACGCGCGCGTACAGCGCGTCGGCGAGCGCCGCGACCTCGGGGTCGCCCAGGCACTGCTTGACCGTCAGCGCGCCGGCGAGCAGGAGCGCGGTGTCGATGGAGGACGCCTCGCTGCCCCACATGCGGGCGCCGGTGCGCCTATCGATGAAGTGGTAGAAGAAGCCGCGCTCGTGCGGGGCCTTGTCCTTCAGGAAGGCCAGCGTCGTCTTCGCGCTCGCCGCGGCGGCCTCGCGCGTCAGGTCGCCGTGGTCCACCGCCGCGCACAGGCCCGCCAGCCCGAAGCCGGTGGACGCCACGCTGGACACGCCCGCCGTGTCCTTCTGGTGCGGCGCTTTCCCGTCGAAGCTCGCGCGGTCGGCCGTCTGGCCCGTGACGGGGTCGGTCTGCTCGCGGAAGTAGCGGAAGTTCCGCGTCAGCAGGTCGTCGAGCAGGCGGAGGTCGTCCCGGGAGAGGGCGCCGGAGGCGCCCACCGCCGGGGCGCCTTTCGCGGTCTTGCCGTCGAACAGGCGGTCCAGCGTCTCCTGCGCGTCGGCTCGGGCGGAGGCGGCGCAGGCCGCCAGCAGGACCAGCAGGGCCAGGGCGCGGCTCATGCGCCCCATCCTAGCATGGTTTTCAGCCGCGCAAGCGGGCGAGAGCGCGCTCCAGATACTCCGCGTCCAGGCGGAACGCGGGGTCGGCGCGCAGGGACTCCAGCGCGGCGGCGGCGCGCGCGCGGCGCTCCGGGGACGCGGCGGAGCCCAGGCGCACCACCGCCGCCACGGCCTCCAGGCGCTGGGCGCGGCCCGAGGTCCGCGCGGCGTCCACCAGCGCGTCCGCGGCCTGCGCGAACACCGAGTCGTGCGGCGTGACCGACGCGAACGCGCCGATCAGTCCGGTCGCGTGCTGGAAGTAGAGGAGGTCGTTCGACGCGGCGGCGTCGGCGGCCAGGCCGCGCACGGCGGCCGACTGCACGGCCTCGCGCGGGTGCGCGGAGGCCAGCTCGCCGATCCAGGTCGCGGTCTTACGCCGCGCGACGCAGTCCGAGCCGCACAGGCGGGCGGACAGCGTCGCGACGAGCGCGGCCTCCTTGTCGACGCCGACCGCGGCCGGCGCGGACGCCGCGGCGGGCAGCGGAGTCGCGGGCGACGCCTGCAGGCTGGCCGCCGCCGGCGGCGACGACAGCGCGGGCGCGCCGTTCAGAAGCGCGGGAGCGGCGGGGACGCGGACGGACGCCGACGGGACGGCCAACGAGAGGGTGACCAGGAATCGCATGGGCTCATCCTAGCGCACTCCCGCCGGAAGGAGCATGAGGCGAAAGTCCCCCCCGGCCTGGGTCCCGGCGGCGTCCGCCGCCCTTTCCCTAGAACGACCAGCCGACGTTCAGCTTATACAGGACGTCGGCGACCAGCTGGTTGCCGTTGACGCGCTCATAGACCGGGAAGCCCGCGTCGCCGTACACGCGCACGCGCCCGCGCGAGACCTCCAGGCCGGGCGCCAGGACGACGCGCTTGTAGCCGGAGTCGCTCGGACGCGCGCGCGGCCCCAAGTCGCGCCAATGGACGGAGCCGATCGCCGTCGCGACCGGCGCGACCTTGGCCCCGCCGACGCTCCAGCCGTCGTAGTAGCCGCCCAGCGCGGCGTTCACGTCCGCGCCGGGGCGGTAGCCGGCGGCGTTCAGCACGGGCTCGTCCCATTGCAGGTTGGCGAACCACTTCCACGCGGCCGCGCCGGGCAGCAGGCCCACGTGGTAGGCGCCCAGCAGCAGGTCGGTGCCGCCGGTGCCGATCTGCGCGTCGCGCTCGAAGTCCGGGTCGCGGAACGCGCCGGTCGGCAGCTTGGCCCCGAAGGTCAGGCCCGTCGACATGTCCTCGGAGAAGCCCGCGTAGATCCCGCGGACGCGGACGTCGCCGATCCCGGCGTGGTCGAAGCCGCCCATCTCGCCGTTCATGTCGACCATCGACACGAGGCGCGCCCAGACCGGGACGTCGACCATCACGCCCCACGCGCGGTCCCGCATGTACTGGACGCCGGCGGTGAACATCTCGGTGCGGATGCGACGGTCGTCGTTGTCGGCGGTCGGCGCGGCTTTCGCGTCGTGCCAGTTCCGGCGCTGGTCCAGGTGGTCGAACTCCAGGTACGCGAAGCCCCCGGGATGGGTGGGCAGCAGCGCGCTGGTGCCGACGTCGAAGACGCCGCAGCCGCAGGCGCAGGCGGCGGCGTCGGGGACGGCGGCGACGGCGAGCACGGCGACGGCGAACAGAAGACGGACGAGGGAGCGAAGACGGTTCATGTGTTCTCCTATGGAACGATGGTGGCGGCCCGCGGAGGGCGCGCGGACGACGGGCGGAGCGGCTAGGAGAGGGCCGCTTCGGGAGGGGGCGTGTCGACGCGGCGCGCGCGGGCGCGCGGCGCGTCCGCCGTCTCGACGACGGCCGCGGCGGATCCGGCGAGCCGGACGGACGGCGCCGCCGTCGGCGCCGCGTGAGCCACGCGGGCGTGCGCCGGCGCGGCCGAGAGCGAATGCGGCGCGGTGTCCGCGTCGCGCAGGACGAGACACATCGCGCACGGGTGCGCGCCGTCGAAGGTCTCGGCGAGGGCGGAAGCGACTCCGTCCCGGCGCGCGTACTCGACGGCCATCCGCGTCCACGCGCAGGCCTGCAGGAACGCCGCCGGCAGGCCGAGCGAGCCGACGAACGCGGCCAGCACGAGGAGTCGCGCCCAGCGGCCGGTCGCCATCCTACTTCCGGGCCAGGGCTTCGTCCACGGCGCGCTCGATCGCGGCCGCGTCCACCGGCACGAAGCCGTCCCAGCGGCGCAGCACGGTGCCGTCGCGGCCGATCAGGAACGCCGCGGGCAGCTGATAGACGCCGAACGCGCGGTACGCCGAGCGGTCGCCGTCGCGCCACAGCGGATAGGTCAGCCCCTTGGACCGGGCGAACGCGGCCACGTCCACGCCGAGCGCGTCCTGGCTGATGCCGACCACGGTGAGGCCGTCGCCGCGGCGCGACTGGTACAGGCGCTCGTACAGCGGCAGCGAGTCCTTGCACGGCTCGCACCAGGTCGCCCAGAAGTCGACCAGCACGACGCGGCCGCGGAAGTCCGCCAGGCGCGCGGGCGCGCCCGTCAGGTCCGTGCCGGCGGCGTCGGGCGCGCGCGTCCCGGCGCGCGGCGCGCCGGCGCAGGCGCCCAGGACGAGAGTCAGCGACAGAGCGAGCGCTTTCACGAGCCCCCCAGACGGCGCACTTCTTCTTCCTTCAGCTGGAGCGCGCCTTGGACGCGCTCCATGTCCTCGCCGACCTTCGTCACGCGCGCGAAGTCCTCGTACAGCTTGGGGTCCGACATCTCGTGCGCGAGCTTCTCCAGCTCGTCATGGAGGCGGGCGAGCTCGGCCTGCGCCTTCTCGAGCGCGCGGGCGCGGCGGCGCGCCTCCTTGCCGGCCTCGTACAGGTTGTCGGCCTCGGAGTTCGTCGGCGCGGGCGCGGCGGCCGCGGCCGGACCGGCCTCGGCGGCGAGCTGCGCCTGGCGGTGCTGGAAGTACTCGAAGTTGCCCGGATAGACGGTGATCTTGCCCTGGACGACGTGGACCACGTGGTCGGCGACGGCGTTCAGGAAGTACACGTCGTGCGAGATCGTGCAGATCGTGCCCTCGAAGTTCTTGAGCGCCTCCACGAGCGCCTCGACGCTGGTCAGGTCGA
>JACQBB010000314.1 GCA_016194625.1 Elusimicrobiota bacterium
AGGCGGCGGCGGCGCGCACGAAGGCGGCGGCCGGCGAGGCGTCGGCGGCCAGAGCGGCGAGCGCGGCGGGGCGGGCGGGCGCGGCCTCGAGCGCGGCGAGCGCGGAGAGCGGGGCTCCGCTCAGTCCGGGGGCTCCGGACGCCGTCGGACCGGCGCCGGGGGCGGTCATCGGCGCGGCCAGGGCGCTCAGCGCGGCGCCCGCGGCGGGCGCGGGGGCGGCGGGGGCCTCGGGGGCGGCGACGCGGACCTGGGCGGCGACGGGGGAGAGGGCGAGGAGGAGCGACGCGGCGGCGGCGAGCAGGCTCTTGGTCATGTCGAGATTGAAGCAAGAGTCGGTTTTGGAAGCATGAGACCAACGGGGTCGCGCGGCGAGGATAAAGGTTCGGGGTTTTTTGGGCCTCGGCCCAGGCGGGCCTAGGCCCTTGGTCCGTGGGACCTCCGGTGTGCTATCATCGGCAGGCCGCCAACGCCCCCGTGGAGGACCCTTCGCGATGAACCTCACCGCCCGCAACCGGCTCGTCGTCGCCTCTCTCGCCGTCAGCGTCGCTCTCGGGCTCACTCTCGGCAAGGGACGCGGCGGGGGCGCTTCCGCGGCCAAGTCCGGGCGGCCGCTGATCGGCCTGTCGCTGGACACTTTGAAGGAAGAGCGCTGGCAGCGCGACAAGGCCGTGTTCGAGGCGAAGGCGGCCGAGATGGGCGCCGACCTGCTCGTCCAGGCGGCCAACTCCGACGACACGCGCCAGATGCAGGACGTGCAGGCGCTGATCTCGCGGCACGTGGGCGCGATCGTCATCGCCCCGCACAACGGCGCGGCGATGGCGAAGGGCGTCGAGCTGGCCCACGAGGCGGGCATCCCGGTCATCTCCTACGACCGGCTCATCACCGGCGCGGACGTGGACCTGTACGTGGCCTTCGACGCGGTCGCCATCGGCGAGGCGCAGGCGCAGGCCCTGCTCGCCAAGACGAAGGGCAAGGGGACGCTGCGCCTGGTGCGCATCCAGGGCGCGAAGACCGACCACAACTCGTTCCTCCTCAAGGAAGGCCAGGACAAGGTGCTGGCGCCGATGATCGAGAGCGGCATGGTGAAGGTCCTGCACGAGGACTGGGCGCAGGACTGGAAGCCCGAGAACGCCAAGAAGATCATGAACGCCGCGCTGACCAAGCATGGGCATGAGATCGACGCGGTGCTGTGCGCCAACGACGGCACCGCCGGCGGCGCGATCCAGGCGCTCAGCGAGGAGGGCCTGGCCGGCAAGGTCGTCGTCATCGGCCAGGACGCCGAGCTGGCCGCCTGCCAGCGCGTCGCCGCGGGCACGCAGGCCGCGACCATCTACAAGCCGACGGTGATGGAAGTGACCGCCGCGCTCGACGCCGCGATCCGGATGATCAAGGGCCGGCCGGTGATCGTCCGCGCCGAGGTGGACAACGAGAAGGTCAAGGTCCCGTCGATCCTGAAGGACACCGTCGCCGTCACGCGCGAGAACCTGATGGACACCGTCGTCAAGGACGGCTACCACCCGTACGACGAGGTCTATAAAGGAGTGCCGGACGCGCAGAGGCCGAAGCGGCGATGACCGCCCCGCTGCTCGAGGCGCGCGGCGTCGTCAAGCGCTTCCCCGGCGTCGTCGCGCTCAAGGGCGTCTCCTTCGACGTCCGCCCCGGCGAGGTCCACGCGCTGTGCGGCGAGAACGGCGCCGGCAAGTCCACGCTGATCAAGCTGCTGTCCGGCGTCCACCCGCACGGCTCCTACGAAGGCGCGCTGTTCGTGGACGGCGCGCCGGCGGCTTTCCGGGGCGTCGGCGACGCGCAGAAGGCGGGAGTGGCCGCCATCGCGCAGGAGCTGGCGCTGGTGCCGGCGCTCAGCGTCGCCGAGAACGTGCGGCTCGGGGACTGGCCGGTGCGCGGCGGACTCGTGGATTGGGACGAGGCGAGGCGCGACGCGCGCGAGTGGCTGGGCAAGCTCGGGCTTGACGTCGACCCCGACCTCCCCGTGGAGCGCCTGGGCGCCGGCCAGCGCCAGCTCGTCGAGATCGCCAAGGCGCTGCGCAAGAAGGCGCGCGTGCTCATCTTGGACGAGCCGACCGCCGCTCTGGCCGAGGCCGAGGCCAAGCGCCTGATGGAGCTGGTCCGCCAGCTGAGGCGCGAGGGCATCGGCGTCGTCTACATCTCGCATCGCCTGGAGGAGGTGTTCGCGCTGGCCGACCGCGTCACCGTCCTGCGCGACGGCGCGACCGTCGGCACGCGCGCGGCCGCCGACGCGACGAAGGACGTCCTCATCCGCGACATGGTCGGCCGCGAGCTCGGCGACCTGTTCCCGCGCCGCGCCCCGCATCCCGGCCCCGTGCGCCTGGAGGCGCGGAGCCTGAGCGTGCAGGGCGACGGACGCGGCGCCGCGCGCCTGGACGCCGTCTCGTTCCAAGTGCGCGCCGGCGAGGTCCTGGGCATCGGCGGCCTGATGGGCGCCGGACGCACGGAGCTCGTCATGCACCTGTTCGGCGCCTGGGGCAAGCGCGTCGGCGGCGAACTGCTCCTCGACGGCGCGCCGCTGAAGGCGCGCACGACCTGGGACGCGCTCGCCTCCGGCCTGGCGCTGGTCACCGAGGACCGCCGCCGCCACGGGCTCATCATCGACCAGTCGGTCGGCTTCAACCTCTCGCTGTCCACGCTCAAGTCGCTGACCAAGGGCGGCCTGCTCGACGCGCATTCCGAGTCCGCGCTCAACGAGCAGGACCGCGCCGACCTGCGCATCAAGACGCCCAGCCTGGACGCGCGCGTCGGGGGGCTGTCGGGCGGCAACCAGCAGAAGGTTCTGGTCGGGCGCGCTCGGCGCTCGGCGCCGAAGGTGCTCCTGCTCGACGAGCCGACGCGCGGAGTGGACGTGGGCGCGAAGGTGGAGATCTACGAGCTGATCAACCGGCTCACTCAGAACGGCCTGGCCGTGGTGCTGGTCTCGAGCGAGCTGCCGGAGCTGATCGGCATGTCGGACCGCATCGTGATGATGCGAGCGGGCCGCGTCATGGGAGAATTCTCCCGCGCCGAGGCCACCCCCGAGCGGCTGATCGCGGCCGCCTTGGGCCACACGGAGGCGGCATGAGCGGCACCGAGTCGAAGACCCTCTCGCGCGACGCGTCGGCGGTCCTGGCGCTGGGCGCCATCGTCGCGACCTTCGCGTTCCTGTCCCCGGACTTCCTGGGCGCGCGCAACCTCTCGATGCTCGCCATCGAGCTGTCCACCACGGCCATCCTCGCCCTCGGCATGTTCTGCGTGATCCTGCCCGGCCACATCGACCTGTCGGCGGGGTCCGGCGTCGGCCTGATCGGCGGCGTCGCCGCCGTGCTCATCACGAAGGCCGGCTGGCCGGCGCCGCTGGCGATGCTGGCCGCCGCCGCGCTGGCGCTGGTGGTCTGGAACCTGATGGGGCGGATGATCGTCGCCGAGAAGATGCCCGCCTTCATCATCACGCTGGGCGGCCTGCTCGTGTTCAAGGGCCTGTTCTGGCTGGTCATCCGCAACTCGACCGTGCCGGTCTCGCCCGCGGGCGACCCGAACCTGCTCGCGCGCCTGACGACGACCTACCTGCCGCCGGCTCTCGGCTGGGCGCTGGCGGCCGTCGCCGCGGCCGCCCTGCTCGGCGGCTGGTGGCGGCGCGCGGCCGGCGCGAAGGCGGGGGGAGCGCCGTACGACTCGGAGACCGGTTTCCTGAAGGCTTTCCTCGGCGCCCAGCTGTGCCTGCTGTTCGTGGCCGTCACCAACGGCTTCCGCGGCGTGCCCCTGCCGGCGGTCCTGCTGGCCGTCTCGGCCGCGGTCGTCGTCACGCTGACCGAGCACACCGCCTTCGGCCGCCGCCTGTACGCGATCGGCGGCAACGAGGAGGCGGCCCTGCTCGCCGGCATCGACGTGGACTCGACCGTCGTGCTCGCCTACGCGCTGATGGGCGCCACCGTCGCCGTCACCGGCTTCATGCAGACCGCCTACGCGGGCGCGTCCACCACCACCGTCGGCGACCTGATGGAGCTGGACGCCGTGGCCGCCTGCGTCATCGGCGGCACCAGCCTCAAGGGCGGGCGCGGCACCGCGCGCGGCGTCCTGTTCGGCGCGCTGATCATGGCCACGCTCCTCAACGGCATGACCTTGCTCGCCGTCTCGCCCGAGATCAAGTACGTGGCGCGCGGCCTGGTCCTGTCGCTGGCCGTGTGGCTGGACACGCGGCTGTCGCGATGACCGTCTCCATCGTCCTCGCCGTCACCGTGATCCTCGTGCTGACGGGCGTCGCCGGCTCCGTCCTGCCCGGCGTGCCGGGGCCCACGCTCATCTTCGCCGCCGCCGTCTTCGAGTGGTGGTTCCTGCCCGCCTTCGTCTCGCCGTGGACCCTCGTCCTGTTCGCGGTCCTGGCGGCCGTCTCCTTCGCCGCCGACTGGGCGTTCGCCGCGGTCGGCGCCAAGGCCTTCGGCGGCTCGCGCTGGGGCCTGGTCGGCGCGCCGGTCGGCGCGCTGTTCGGCCTCCCGTTCGGCGTCGCCGGCCTGCTGGTCGGCGCCTTGCTCGGCGCCGCGCTCGCCGAGGCCGTCTTCGCCGGCCGCAAGGCCCCCGACGCGCTGAAGGCCGGCCTGGGCGCCGGCCTGGGCGTCGTCGCCGCCACCGCCTCCCGCGTCGCGATCTGCGTCGCGATGGGGCTGTGGCTGCTCGCCAACTACCTCCTGGCCTGAAGGCCGAGCCGCCTCTTCCAGTGCCGCTCCCGCCGCCCGGCGTCGCGCTCGGCCCGGAACGCGAGCCGCGGCTCGACGAAGCTCTCCGCCAGGGCCTCCAAAGGACGCTCGAATCGCGCCGCGAGCTCCAAACGCCCGCCCAACGACGCCACGAGGCGCCGTAAGGTCGGCAAACGCGGCTCCCGGCCGGCTTCCAAGCGCGCGATGAGCGCCCGGTCCGTGAAGGTCCTTTGCGCCAGTTCGCGTTGGGTCACCCTCAGCGCGCCTCGCAACGTTCGAACGAATCCCGCCGTGCTCTCCGCCCTCAGGGTCTCGGCCATATCTCTCCCGCGTGTCGTTGCCGGCACGACGACTGGCTCCGGCGTCAGTCAGCGTGTCGTTATCGTCAGCGGGACCGCGGTCCGCGCCGAACGCTCGCGGGAGATATACGACGAAGGGGGCCGAAAAGTTCCCTGACCGGGCCGGTCAGGGCGCGCGGCGGTACACGCGGACGTAGTCCACGAGCATGCGCGCGGGGTCCGGCGTCTTCGGCGTGGGGTCCTTCGGCCAGGAGCCGCCGACCGCCAGGTTCATGATGAGGAAGAAAGGCTTGTCGAACACCCACTTCGCGCCCTTGGGCAGGTCCTTCTTGGTCGCGACGAAGAACGGCGCGCGCCAGTCGTCCACGTAGAAGGCGACGCGGCCGGGGGACCACACCGCGCCGTAGGCGTGGAACTCGTCGTCGACGCGGCCTCCGCGTGGGAGCTTCAGGTCCTTGCCGACGCCGTGGACGCCGGAGTAGCCGGGGCCGTGGAGCGTGCTCTTGATGGTGTCCGCGCCCAGGCCGCCGGGCACGTCGCCCGGGACGTTCTCCATGACGTCGATCTCGCCGCAGTCGGGCCATTCGATCTTGGCTCGGTCGCCGCCCAGCGCCCAGAACGCGGGCCACAGGCCGGGGCCGTAGGGCAGGCGCATGCGCGCCTCGATGCGGCCGTACTGGAAGGTCTTCAGGCCGGCCGTCTTCAGGCGCGCCGAGGTCCATTTCCCCGCGGCGTCCTTCTGCGCCGCGATGACCAGGCGCCCGCGCCCGTCGGTCGCGGCGTTGGGGCGCTTCGGGTCGCACGGCGCCTTCGCGGAGCCGGGCGGGCAGTAGTACTCCAGTTCCTGGTTGCCGAAGCCGGAGTCGCCCTCGTCAGGGGTCCACTTCGCCGGGTCGGGGAGCGCGCCGGCCGGCCCGTCGAACTCGTCGCTCCAGGCCAGGCTCCAGCCGGCGGCGTCCGCCTTGGCGGGGGCCTGGGGCGCGGGGGTTTCGGCGGCGGACGCCGCGGCGGCGAGCAGCAGGACGGCGAGGGCGGCCTTCATCGGGGGTCGTCCCTGCGCCGCGCGGGCGCGTCCGTCTCGCCGGAGTAGGCCCGCACGCAGTTGCGGCCGTCGTGCTTGGCCTGGTACAGGTTCATGTCGGCGGCGTGGAGGAGGTCGCTGGGCTTCTTCTCCTGGTTCCCGTCGAAGGTGTTCAGCCCGATGCTGACGGTGGTCATGTAGCCGTTCTTGGCGATGCCGGCGCGCACGCGCTCGGCGACGTGCGCGGCCGTCGCCGCGTCGGCGCCGGGCATCACGACGACGAACTCGTCGCCGCCGTAGCGGCCCAGGATGTCGTCGGAGCGCACGTGCGCGGAGATGGTCTCGGCGGTCTCCTTGATCACGCGGTCGCCGAACAGGTGGCCGTGGGAGTCGTTGACGCGCTTGAACTCGTCGATGTCCACCAGCATCACCGACAGCGGGACCTTCTCGGTCAGCGCGCGCTGGATCTCGATCTCCATCATCTCGTAGAGGTAGCCGTAGGTGTAGGCGCCGGTCAGCGCGTCGGTGACCGACTTCAGGTGCAGCTCCTCGACGCGCTCGGCGAGCATGCGGTTGCTGAAGCGCTGGCGCTCGGAGCGCAGGCCGATCAGGTAGCCGAACAGGACGAACGCGGCGACGGTGCCGACGCCCATGTAGGCGTAGAACAGGAAGTTGTAGTCCAGCTCGGAGAGCGCCCAGGTCCGGCGCAGCAGCGGCTCGGCCAGCCAGTAGCGCAGGACGAACGCGCCGATCGGGGAGCCCAGGCCGATCACCGCGCCGACCGCGGGGTACAGGTAGTAGTGGGGCATCCTCCGGAAGAGCCGGCCCAGGTCCTCGCGGTCCGAGCGGCGACGGCGGCGCGAGCTCATGCCAGCTCGTCGGCGTTGAACGCCCAGAGCAGGCGCGGGGACGGGCCCAGCTCGATCGCGGCCAGTCCGGCGGGGCGGAACTCGAAGGCCTCGTCGGTCAGGAAGGCGGTGATCTCTCCGACCTGGGGCTGGTGGCCGACGGCCAGCACCTCCTCGACCGCGGCGGCGCGCTGCTGCAGGCCCGCGAACGCCTCGTCGGCGGGGAGGGTGTTGTCGAGCGCCTGCAGGACCGCGGGGGAGAGGTCCAGCGCGGCCGCCGCCGCGACGGCGGTCTGCATCGCGCGCGCCAGCGGCGAGTGCAGGACCAGCCCCGGCTTGGCCCCGCGCCGCGCGAGCTCGCGGGCGACGCGCACGGCGTCCTCGCGGCCCTTGTCGGAGGGGGGGCGCAGCGCGTCGGTCTTCACTCCCGCCTCGTGGGTCGTGGGGGAATGGCCGTGGCGCATGAGATAAAGGCGCTTCATCGCCGGGCACTCTAGCAAATCAGAAGAAATAGTCGAAGGACGACCACCACGACTCCGCCCAGCGCTCCGTCCACGGGCGGCGGCGCCAGTCGGCCGGCGTGATCTCGCGCGAGCCGGCCAGCCCGCGCTCGAACTGCGTCGAGAGCTCCTCGGCCAGCGTCCGGTCCAGCACGTTGAGGTTCACCTCGAGGTTGAACATCAGGCTGCGGTGGTCGAGGTTGTAGGTGCCGACCGAGCACCATTGGCGGTCCACCGCGACGGCCTTCGCGTGCATCATCGGCCCCTGCCACTCGTAGATGCGCACCCCGCGGGCGAGCAGGTACTCGTACTTCGCCCGCATCGCGTACCACACCGAGGCGGAGTCCGAGGTCCCCGGGACCAGCACGCGCACGTTGACGCCGCGCCGCGCCGCCTGCGCGAGCGCGCGGCGGATGCGCCAGCCGGGGATGAAGTACGCGTTGGCGATGGAGACCTCGGTCCTGGCGGCGCGCAGGGCGTTGAGATAGGCCTCGCGGATCACGAAGCGCTTCAGCAGCTCCGAGTTGGCCGCGATGCGCACCCGCGACGCGCCCGGCTGCGCCGCCGGGTCGCCGACCGACTCGAACCAGCGCCCGGTCTGCTTGAACCACACCGCGCGGAACAGCCGGTCCAGGTCGTACGCGGCCGGCCCCTCCACGCGCACGTGCGCGTCGCGCCAGTCGCCGCCGCCCACGTCGGCGGGCGCGTTCTCGTCGGAGATGTTGATGCCGCCCACGAAGCCGACGCGGCCGTCGCAGACCAGCACCTTGCGGTGGTCGCGCTTGTTCCACGCCCAGCGCGGCCGCCACGGCGCCACCGGATGGTACTCGAGCGTCTGCACGCCCGCGTTGCGCATCAGCGTGACCTGCGTCGGGTCGACGTCCATGGAGCCCATCGAGTCGTAGATCAGCCGCACCCGCACGCCCTGCCGCGCCTTCTTGGCGAGCAGCTCGGCGAAGGTCCGCCCGGTCAGCGCGCCCTCGAAGATGTAGGTCTCCAGGTGGACGGTGTGCTTGGCGTCCTCGATGGCCTCGGCCATCGCCGGGTACAGCTCCTTGCCCCGCACGAACAGCGACACGCGGTTGCCGGGGACGTACTCGTCGTAGTCCCACGAGAAATCGCCCGAGCCCGGCGCCGGGCGGCGCTTGAGCAGCTTCGGGATGCGCGGGAGGCGGGGGAGCGCCACGGCGCAAGGATAACAAATACGACGGAGGGGGATTGACGCGCGCGCAATATGTATCTATAATGGTTACAAATGAACGCCAAGACCGCCCGCCTCCCCGTCCTGTTCCTGGGCCACGGCTCGCCGATGAACGCGCTCGCCGACGACGCCTACACGCGCGCGCTGGGGGCGCTGGGCGAGCGCCTGGGCAAGCCCGAGGCGGTGCTGTGCGTGTCGGCGCACTGGCTGACGCGCGGGCTGTGGACGACCGGCATGAGCAAGCCGCGCACCATCCACGACTTCGGCGGCTTCCCCGAGGCGCTCTATCTCGAGAAGTACCCGGCGCCCGGCTCGCCGGCGCTGGCGCGCGAGGCGCGCGCGCTGGTCGGCGGCGAGGGGGGCGTGGATACCGAGGATTGGGGCCTGGACCACGGCGCGTGGACGGTGCTCAAGTTCCTGTACCCGAAGGCGGACGTGCCCGTCGTCCAGCTCAGCCTGGACCACGGCGCGCCGTCGCGGCGGCACATCGAGACTGGGAGCAAGCTGCGCGCGCTACGCGACAAGGGCGTGCTGATCGTCGCGTCGGGCAACATCGTCCACAACCTGCGCCGGATCGATTTCTCGGACGACGCCGAGCCGATGGATTGGGCCGTGGAGTTCGACGCCTGGGCCAAGGACCGACTGCTCGCGCGCGATCTCGACGCCCTGTCGGACCCGCGCGCGGTCCCGTCGGGCGGGCTCGCGGTGCCGACCTCCGACCACTACGACCCGATGCTGGTCGCGCTGGGCGCCGGCGACGAGCGCGACGCGCTGAGTTGGGTGTGCGAGGACATCCAGAACGGGTCCATAGCGATGCGTTCCTTCCGCCTGGGCTGAGCGTCCGGCCGCATCACTCCTCGTTCTCGGGGGGCGCGGCGGGCGCCGGAGGCGGTTCCTCCTCCTTCGGCGGCCGTTGGACGAGGTAGGTGTCGCTGGAGCCGATGCGGCGGCAGCCCAGGCCCTTGCTGGACAGGACGACCTCCAACGCCTCGCGCGCGGTCACTCCTTTCAGGTAGGCGGTGACCTTCCCGGTCTCCAGGCCGTCCTCGATGGAGAAGTTCGCGTGCGTCTGGCCGCTGAGCGCCTCGAGGAAGCGCGAGAGGCTGACCTTCTTGGCGACGATGCTGACGCGCTTGGACAGGATCTCTCCGTTGTCCAGGACGGCGGGGACGTACATGTAAGGGCTGTCCTTGGGCAGGACGAGGTAGACGGACGTCTCTCCGACGCGGCGGTAGTCGACGCCCTTCATCTCGCGGATGGTGTCGAGCGCCTGCGTCACGGAGACGTCGTGGAGGTAGGCGGTGACGGTCTTGTCCTCCAGAGAGTCGGCGACGACGAAGTTCACCTTCGCCTGGGCCGACAGCGCGTCCAGGAACACGCCGAGCGGGACGCGGCGCACGGTGATGGAGACCTTCTTCTGGAAGCCGGGCTCTTCCTGGGCGCGCGCGGGGCCGGCGAGCAGGAGCGCGATGGTCATGGACGCGAGCATGACCGTATTATAACGGTCTCCCGATTCCGCGCCAGCCCCTGCGGCCGCAACTTGCTAGAATAGCCGTCCTCCATGGCCGGCAAAGAGCACTTCGAACGCCTCCAGACCCTGATCGACCTCGAACGCGAGGCCGAGAAGGCCGAGAACCTGCGCGAGCTGCGCAAGTTCCCCGTGTCGCAGCGCGAGGCGCTGGGCAAGACCGTCACCGGCCTGACGCTCGACGGCATCGAGGGCGGCATGGCGGGCATGACGATGTACGTGCTGTCGCGTCCGCCGAAGGGCGAGGACCTCTCGCCGTTCCACGCGATGAACGCGGGCGACAACGTCCTGCTCACCTTCCCGTCGAACGTCGAGCCGCGCGCCGTCGAGGGCACGCTGTACAAGGTCGAGGAGTACCGCGTCACCGTGGCGCTGAGCGCCGGCGGCCCGCAGGACGAGTTCCGCGGCGCCTGCCAGATCGACCTGCTCGGCTCCGACGCGACCTACCAGCGCATGCGCAAGGCGCTGATCACCGCGGCCGAGTCGAAGCGCTCGCGCCTGTCCACCCTGCGCGAGGTGTTCCTCGGCGAGCTGGCGCCCGAGCGCTCGCGGATGCCGAAGGTCGAGTTCTTCAACCCGAGCCTCAACGAGTACCAGCAGGAGGCGGTCAAGCGCGCGATGGCCGCCGACGACGTGGCCCTGGTCCACGGCCCGCCCGGCACCGGGAAGACGACCGTGCTCGTCGAGATCATCCGCCAGCATGCGTCGCGCGGCCAGCGCATCCTCGCGACCGCGCCGTCGAACATCGCCGTCGACAATATCTTGGAGAAGCTGCTCGGCACCGGCCTGCGCGTCGTGCGCCTGGGCCACCCCGCGCGCACGCTCGAGAGCCTGCGCCACGGCAACCTGCTCGCGCAGACCGAGGCCGACCCGCTGTACGAGCAGGTCAAGGAGCTCGACGCCTGGCGCGAGCGCATGATCCACCGCAAGTCGCGCATGGGCCGCGGCCAGCTCGGCTACGACGAGCGCCAGGCCCGCGAGCGCGAAGTGGGCCGTCTATGGAGGGAAGCGCGCGACCTGGAGTTCGAGATCCAGCGCCGCATCGTCGCCTCCGCCCACGTGGTGCTGGGCACCCACGCCGGCATCTCCAAGCGCTTCGTGAAGGGCGACTTCGACCTGGTCGTGCTCGACGAGGCCTCGCAGGCCACCGAGCCGCTGTCCTGGGTCCCGCTGTGCATGGCCAAGAAGGCCGTGTTCGCCGGCGACGCCAACCAGCTCCCGCCGACCATCTACTCGAAGGAGGCGCTGGAGGGCGGCCTGGCCACCACGCTGTTCGACCGCCTGAAGGACGTCCTCCCGGCGAACGTGCAGACGCTCCTGCGCGTCCAGTACAGGATGCACGAGGACATCATGCGCTTCCCGTCGGACGCGTTCTACGACGGCAAGCTGATCGCCGACGAGTCGGTCGCCAAGCACGTCGCCTCCGAGATGCCCGGCGTCGCGTCCACCCCGCTGACCAGCCGCCCGGTCACCTTCGTGGACACCGCCGGCGCCGGCTTCGACGAGGCTTGGAACGAGCTGCTCGAGAGCCGCGAGAACAAGGGCGAGGCCGAGCTGGCGGTGAAGATCCTGTACGAGCTGCTCGGCGACGGGCTCAAGCCCAAGGACGTGGCGATCCTGACGCCGTACGTCGCGCAGGCCAAGCTGCTCAAGACCATGGCGCGCGAGACGGGCCTCGAGATCGGCTCGGTGGACGGCTTCCAGGGACGCGAGAAGGAGGCCGTCATCCTGAGCCTCGTGCGCTCCAACGAGGGCGGCCAGATCGGTTTCTTAAGCGACATGCGCCGCCTGAACGTCGCCATCACCCGTGCGCGCCGCTGCCTGATCGTCATCGGCGACTCGGCGACCATCGCCCGCCACCCCGTCTACGAGAAGTTCGTCGCCCACGCCGACGCGCTCGACGCCCACCGCTCGGCGTACGAGTGGCCCCATGGCTGACGAGGCCGTCCGCCGCGAGTTCCAGGCGCGCGCGCCGGAGCTGCGCGCGGCCATGGTCGCCGAGCTGTCCGCCCTGCTCGACGCGTCCGCGGCGTTCTCCGAGGGCGAGGCTGCGGTCCTGCGCCACCTGATGGCCTACGCCGGCTACTCCCTGTCGGGCCACCTGTTCGTCCCGGCCCTGGCCGCGCTGTGGGGGGAGGAGCTCTCCTACCTGCCGAGCGTGCGCCTGCCCGCCGAGCAGGTGCGCGCGGCCGTCGCCCGCCTGAGCCGCCGCGGCGTGCTCGTCGCCGTCACCGGCGGCGTCGGCGTCTCGTTGGAGGGCGTGCGCGCGGCCCAGGCCGCCGCCGTCTCCGCCCCGAAGCCGCTCAAGCGCCCGGCCAAGTCCCGCAAGCCCGCCCGGCGGCGTCCGCAGCCCAAGTCCAAGCGCCGCCCGCGCGGCTGAGAAAAAAAAGCCCCCGCCGCGAGGCGGGGGCTTCTCCCAGAGGAGGACCGGACGTCGGTCAGGGAGCGCTGGGGCTGACGACCGCCGTCACTTCCTGCTGGGCGTTGGTCGTGTCGCCCGTCCCGGGCTTCTTGGTCGTGTCATCCGTTCCGGTGGCCGGGGTCTTCTTGTTCTTCACGACGACTTGCGGGGTGGGGGTCGGGGTGGAGGTGTCGAAGCTCTTCTGGATGATGTTGCTCACGCCCAAGTCGCCCTTGGCGGGGTTCGCGAACTTCACCCCGAGCGGCTTCATGAAGGACTCCATGAAGGAGGCGTAGCCCCCGCTGTAAGTCGTGACCGTCGTGCGGGTCGCGCTCGCGTCGATGCTCGCGATCTTGCCGTTCTTCATGACCAGGTTCACGGTCACGAGGCTCGTCGTTTCCGTCGTTCCGGTGGAGGAGGAGCTTGTGTCCTTGACGGTTCGCGTCAGAGTGATGGGCCCGTCCTTCGGCAGCGTACCGTTGTAGACCATGGCGGTCTTGACGGACGCGATGTTCGTGTCTGCGTCGGTCCCGAGGGCCGTCAGCGAATTCGTGATGACCCCGTAGACGTTAGTCCAGGATCCTCCTCCTCCGGCGAAGGCGAGAGGAGAGACGACGAGCGTGAGGGCGAACGCCAGGGAGAGGATCTTCATGAGGAGCATTGTATTGCCCTGGCGGACCCCCGTCAAGTCCCGCCGGCGCCGCGTCCGGCCGCGCCCGGTCCGGACCCCGCGGTCGGCGCGGGCGCGCAGACCGGAGAAGGGCGATACGTGTTGTCGTACCAATATTCGACCTGGCCGTGTCCCGGCATCCAGGTCGAGACGGGCACTCCGCCCGCCCGCACGGCCGTCAGGGCCCAGACGTTGCAGAACATCCGGAAGCTGTAGGGTTGGACGGCCGCGTAGACCGACTTCGACTCTTTCTCGTCCGTGAACAACGGGGGGCTCAAGCGGCCGCTCGCGTCGCGGGCGAAGGAATCCGCGACGAATCCCAGGAGTCCGCGATAGCCGGCCGCCGGGAGGTCCAGGGGGCCGAACGCCGTGTAGGTGGTCTGCCAATCCTGGGGATCGCCGCCCCAGGAGAACGGACGGATGTACACCGCGCCGGGCGTCTTGCGCAGGACGATCAGGTCGGTGACGAATCCGCCGCTTCGGCGCGCCTGAAGGTAATCGGCGCTGGCGAAGCCGACCTCCAGCCATTCCGGGGGCTTCGAATGCGGGCCGGAGGGGGCTTCCTCTCCGGGCAGGAGGCGCCGGCCGGCGCTCGCCGTCGACGAGACGAAGACCTCGGCGACGGGGAAGTCCTCGCGGCGGATGAGGAGGGACGTGTGATTGGCGTCGCGGGAGGGCCAGAACAGGTAGGCGCGCCGGCAGGGGCGCTCCTGCGGGAGCTTGGGCGCCCAGGCGCAGGCGGCCAGGGCGGCGACGAGCGCGAGCGGGAGCGCCCGCCGGATGTCCATGCGCGCAGGATACCAATTCGCCCCGCGCCGCGGCCAGGCGCCCCGGCGGGCGGCCGAGGCGTTGCACGCATGCGGACGGCGGCCGCCGTCCGGCCGCGGGAGGCCCCTCCATGATCGTCAAGGATGTCATGAATCCGGACGTCGTGACCGTTCCCAGCGACCTGCCGCTGTCCGAGGTCGCGGACCTGTTCAAGGAACGCTGCATCAGCGGCGCGCCCGTGGTGGACGATACCGGGCTGGTGCTCGGCGTGGTCTCCCAGACCGACCTGATGCTCGCGCACCGGACCGAGTCCGACGGCGTCGCGCGCTTCCAGGTCGAGCCCGAGGGCCTGGGCGTGACGGTCACCGAGGTGGGGGCCGCCAGCGCGGAGAGCGTGATGACGCCCGGCGCCATCGCCATCGACGAGAACACCACCGTCGCCGAGGCCGCGAAGGCGATGCTCGACCGCCACATCCACCGCGTGCTGGTGACGCGCGACGGGAAGCTCGCGGGCATCATCACGACGATGGACCTGCTGCGCGTGCTGGCGGGCACCGCGAGACCCGCGCCCCGCAAGGCCGCGGCCCGCAAGAAGACGCCCGCGCGCAAGCACGGCAAGACCGCCAGGCGCCGCTAGGGAACTTTTCGGCCCCCGTCCGCGTATACTCCCGGGCGTCCCCGGACGCCGACACACGGGAGGAGACATGGAGACGATGCTGCCGAAGCTGGAGGCGCGCGTGCGCCCGTTCGAGGACCGGTCCGACCGGCCCACCAAGCTGCTCGCGTTCGCCGAGCTGCTGATCGCCGACGCGTTCGTGATCAAGGGCATCCGCGTGCTCAAGCGCGCGGAGCCGGGCGAGGAGGACGAGCCGTTCGTCGTCTTCCCGGCCGAGAAGGGCAAGGGCGCGGCCGGCGACCGCTGGTTCGACGTCGCGCATCCGGTGACCGCCGAGGCGCGCGCCGCGGCGACCGCGCTGGTGCTCGAGCGCTGGCGCCAGGCCGTCCCGGCGGCGGCCTGAACGCGGCCGGTCCCCGTCGGACGCGGCGGGGGCCGCGCCGTCAGGCGCCGGCGAGGCGGCGGCCGGCGCGCCACGCGAGCCAAGCGAACGGCGGCGCGGCGAGCGCGTCCACGGCGTAGTGCGCGTGCTGGACCAGGACCAGGACCGCGACGAAGACGGCGGCCGCGCCCAGGACGAGCTTCTCGCGCCGTTCCCGGGCGAGCAGGACGAGCAAGGTCATCGTCGCGACGTGGCCCGAGAAGAACAGGTCGCGGTCGATGACGCGCCCCTCGAAGAGGCGCACGAACGGGTCGCGCAGGGAGAGCAGGCCCGGGGGCGCGGCGAGCGGGACGAGGAAGATGCTCGCCCCGCGCATCAGGCAGACGAGCGCGTAGGCGTACAGTCCGGCGGCGACGGTCGCGGGGGCGCGGCGCGCGCGCCACAGCGTCCAGGCCAGCGACGCGTACAGGATCAGGAACACCCACGCCGACACGTCGGCGGCGGGCAGGCGCGCGAGCACGGGGTCGGCCAGCGGGACGCCCGGGCGCGCCTCGGCCCAGGCCAGGAAGCGCGTGAAAGCGGCGACGACGACGCCGAGGGCGGCGAGCGCCGGCGTCAGCGCGCGCACGGCTAGGCGGTCGGCGCCTCGCCGGGATGGCGGGCCACGCCGCGGCGCTTGAGCCAGACCATCAGCGCGTAGGCGGCGGCGAAGGCGGCGATGCCGATGATGAGGATGTGCATCTTCGCCTTGAGCACGACCATCAGCTGGTCGGGCGAGTCGAGCAGCTGCGGCTGGTCTCCGATGACCTGGCGGCCAAACCAGGACAGGATCAGGCACCACAGTCCCGCGCCGGCGGCGGTCGCCGCCGAGAACCGACCGACCGGCATGCGCAGGAGGCCGGCGGGGATGGAGATCAGGTGGCGCACGACGGGCAGGAGGCGCGCGAAGAAGATGCCGGAGACGCCGTACTCGAGCACCCAGTCCTCGGCCTCCTCGACCTTCTTCGGGGGC
>JACQBB010000304.1 GCA_016194625.1 Elusimicrobiota bacterium
CGAGAAGAAGCAGATCGAGTGGGAGCGCCACCGCGGCACCCAGGTCACCATCGAGCTGGAGGGCAAGTACCTGAAGGGCCGCGCCTCCGTCGACGAGTACATCGAGCTGTCCGCGATCTCCAACCCGCACGCGCAGTTCACCTACGTCTCCCCCGAGGGCGAGACCAAGGTCTACGCGCGCACCATCTCGCACAACCCCGACTCGCCCAAGGAGATCAAGCCGCATCCCTACGGCATCGAGCTGGGCATGCTGCTGAAGATGCTGCAGGACACCAAGTCCCACTGGGTCGCCGCCTTCCTGTCCTCGGACTTCTCGCGCGTCTCCACGGAGACGGCCGAGGAGATCTGCAAGGCCGCCGGGGTCTCCCCGAAGAAGCGCCCCCGCGACGTGGTCGGTCAGGAGGCCGAGAAGCTGTTCAAGTCCCTGCAGGCCGCCAAGCTGATGGCGCCGCCGACGAACTGCCTGTCGCCGATCGGCGAGAAGGCCATCCTGTCCGGCCTGTACAAGCAGATCAAGGGCTCCTTCTACACCGCCGTCACGCGCCCGCCGGCGGTGTACCGCGGCAACCCGTTCATCATCGAGGCGGGACTCGCCTGGGGCCGCGGCCCCGAGGCCGAGCAGCAGGCCGCCGCGGCGGCGCCCAAGGCGCCGCTCGCCGAGGGCGAGAGCCACGAGGGCGACGACAACGAGCTGGCCCGCGTCATCCGCTACGCCAACCGCGTCCCGCTGCAGTACCAGCAGGCCGCGTGCGCGACCTACAAGGCCGTGCTCGACACGACCTGGAAGAACTACGGCATCGGCCAGTCGCGCGGGGCGCCCCCCGCCGGCCCGATGGTCGTGTTCGTGCACATGGCCTCGGTGTGGGTGCCGTTCACCAGCGAGTCGAAGGAGGCCATCGCCGACTACGACGAGATCCGCAAGGAGATCACGCTGGCCCTGCGCGAGGCCGGACGCCGCCTGGGCGTGTTCATCAAGCGCCGCGACCGCGCGGTCGCCGAGCACAAGCGCCGCAACGTCTTCGAGCTGTACATCGAGGAAGTGGTCGGCGCCTGCAAGCGCCTCAAGGGCGGCAAGATCGCCGAGGCCAAGCTGCGCGACCAGCTGACCGAGATCGCCAAGAAGCTGACCGGAGGCGAGAAGACCGACGCGCTGGTGGACAAGAACGCGGGCCCGCACGGCCTGCCGCACTCCATCATCGTCACCGCCGAGGGCATCGAGGGCGAGGTCCCCGTGGACGCGGGCGTCCCCGTCCCCGCGCCGGGCGGCGACGCCGCGCCCGCCGCGGCCCCCGCCGTCCAGCTCGAACTCGCTCCCGAGCCCAAGCCCGAGCCGAAGGCCAAGGGCAAGGCGAAGCCGGCGAAGAAGGCCGCCAAGGCCAAGCCGGCCAAGAAATCGAAGCCGACGAAGAAGAAAGGGAAATAACCGACCATGCCCAAGACCAATCCCGCCGTCGAGAAGAAACTGGTCGGCCTGGCCGACGTCGTCATCGACGCCGCCGCCAAGAAGAAGGACCCGTCGATCCCGATCCCGGTGCGCGCGCTCTCCAACGTGAAGTTCAACGAGAAGCGCGGCATCATCGAGATGGGCTCGTCCAAGCAGATGCGCACCTTCTTCAACATGGCGATGGCCAAGAAGTTCATGCAGACGATGCTGGTCGCCGACGCGCTCAACGAGCTGCAGAAGGCGGACCTCACCACCAGCCTGCGCGAGATCTACTACCGCACGAAGCACACGATGGGCGACAGCCACGAGAACACCTTCGACGACCAGGCCGAGTCCGACCCGGTCATCGAGGACCTGGAGGTCAGCCTGGCCGCCCTGCGCGAAGAGCTGCACGTCCGCGCGGAGAACGCCGGCACCATCATCGGACCGGTCACTTTCGAGGACGACGGCGACAAGGTGGACTGCGCCAAGCTCGGCAAGGGCGGCTACTCGGTGCCCTCCATCGTCGAGGACGAGTACCTGTCCATCAAGAAGTGCACCGCCGACTTCGTGCTCCTCATCGAGAAGGGCACGCAGTGGAACCGCCTGGCCGAGGACAAGTTCTGGAAGAAGTACAACTGCATCCTGCTCACCGGCAACGGCCAGCCTCCGCGCGGCGTGCGCCGCCTGGCGCGCCGCCTGCACACCGAGAAGAAGCTCCCGGTCTATGTCCTCGTCGACAACGACCCGTGGGGGTACTACATCTACTCGGTGGTCAAGCAGGGCTCGATCAACCTGGCCTTCGAGAGCCAGCGCATGGCCATCCCCGACGCGAAGTTCATCGGCCTGTCCTCGGCCGACCCGGAGCAGTACGACCTCCCCCGCAACGTCGGCATCAAGCTCAACGACAAGGACATCAGCCGCGCCAAGGAGCTGATGAACTACGCCTGGTTCCAGAAGAAGGAATGGCAGGTCGAGATCAAGCGCATGCTGACCTCCGGCCTCAAGTACGAGCTCGACGCGCTGGCCAACAAGGACTTCCAGTACCTGACCAAGCAGTACCTGCCCAAGAAGCTCAAGGACCGGGACTGGCTGGATTGACGACCTCCGCCGGGCGGTCGCTGGCCCTCGCCGCCGCGCTCGTCCTCGGCGCCTGCGCGCGCAAGGCCCCGGGCGCGCCGGCGCCGGACGTCGGCCTGCCGGAGCTGATGCAGGCGCCGCTCAAGGACCTCCCGTCCCTGTCGAGCCTGCGCGGGAAGGTCGTCGTGCTCGACTTCTGGGCGACCTGGTGCCCGGGCTGCGTCGACACGATGCCGCACATGAACAAGCTGGCGGCGAAGTTCGCCGGGCGGCCCGTCGTCTTCCTGTCGGTCACCGACGAGGACCGTCCGACGGTCGAGCGCTTCCTGACGACGCACCCGATGCTCCCCTGGATCGGGCGCGACCCCGACGACCGCATGTTCCGCGCCTTCGGCGTGCGCGGCATCCCGCAGACCTTCGTGATCGACCCCTACGGGCGCGTGCGCCTGAAGATCAGCCCGAGCTGGCTGTACGCGTCCGACATCGAGGACGCGCTCCGGGCGCCGCCGCCCGAGCCCGCGAAGGCCTGACCCGGGCGGCGGGCGTCACTCGGACCTCGCCCCTCCGCCGCACGGCGTGAGGGCGATCGCCTCGCCGGTCTCGAGCAGGCTCTTGAGGCTGCTCAGGATGGCCGGCCAGCCGTTGTTGATCCCGCGGAAGGTGCTCGGGTCCGCCACGACGTCCTCGGGCAGCAGGTTCTCGTGGATCAGGCGGAACTTCACCTGCGCGCCGAACGGCGTCAGCTCGTAGGTGACGCGAGACGGGCCGTTGCGCTTGCGCGCGACCTCGGGCGCGTCCTTCGGGCAGAAGGTGTAGACCAGCTTGCGGTACGGCTCGCAGGCCAGGACGGTGCCGGCGTGGTCGCCGTGGACCTCGGGATGGGACGGCGGCAGGATGCGGACCTTGCCGCCGGCCTTCTGCTCGACCTCGATGCGGAAGCCCATCCAGTACTTCTCGCTGAAGTCGCCGCTGGTCAGCGCCTCCCAGAGCTTCTCCGGCGTCGTGCGGATGTAGGTCGCGTAGACGAACGTCTCGGTTCCTTTGGTCATGTCAGCTCTCCAGTCCGGCTTTCAGGTCGTGCAGGGCCTGCACGCGCGTCCGCTCGAAACGGCGCACCCAGCGTTCGTAGACTTCGTGGATCGGCACGGGGTTGAGGTAGTGCAGCTTCTCGCGGCCCGACCAGCGCGTCTCCACGAGACCCGCCTCCTCGAGCTGTCCCACGTGCTTGGCGACGGCCTGCCGCGACATGTCCATGCCGTCGCACAGCTCGAGCAGCGTCCGCCCGC
>JACQBB010000320.1 GCA_016194625.1 Elusimicrobiota bacterium
CGCGCCCGCCAGCGCGTCGAGGCACGCCGCGGCGAGAAGGGGCGAGACCTCGAGCGAGAACCAGAACGAGCGTCCCCAGTTCTTCTCGTGGGTCGACAGGACGCGCTCGACGGCGACGCCGAGCAGCGACGACGCCGCCAGGAGGAAGGCGGCGAACGCCGCGGTCAGCAGGAAGGCCGCGGCCATCGAGGCGGCGGCGCGGCGCTCGGCGGAGAGCGGGAGAGGCGCCTCCGCGTCGACGGCCTCCGCCGACGCGGAGGCGGCGCCGGACGCGGCCCCGATCAGTACCGCCGCCAGCGGCGCGCCGACCAGCATCCACGCGGTCAGCGCGGCCTCGACGGCGAGACGCGGCTCGAGGCCCGTCGTCGACGAGACGAGGCGGCACACCGGCAGGGTCGCCAGGAAGGCCAGCGCGGCGCTCAGCGCCGACAGGCGGTTGCGGCGGAACTCGAGACGGAGAAGTTCGGCGGTCATCGGTCGGGTCCTCCGGTCAGCGACAGCAGGCACGGGAAGATCTGCTCGGATTTCAAGGGGGCCACAGACGGGGCCTCGAGCGCGGCGTCGCCGAGCAGGCGCTCCCGCGCGCCCGCGTCGAGCACCGCCCAGCGGCGCACGGGGCCCTCGCCCGCGAGCGGCACGGCTCCGGCGGGCGCGGGGGCGGTCCGGCCGTCGCGCACCCGCGCGGAGACGACGCGGCCCTGGGCGCGCAGGTCGTCCATCGACCAGCGTCCCGCCAGGCGCCCGCCGCCCATCAGCCAGACCTCGTCGAGGAGCCCCGACAGCTCGTCCATGCGGTGGCTGGTGACGAGGACGGTCTTGCCCTCGGCCGACAACTCGGCGACCAGCCCCGCGAGGACCTCCTCGCGCACGAGGGCGTCGAGCCCGGATGTCGGCTCGTCCAGCAGGTACAGCGCCGGGTCGTGCGCGGCCGCGCAGACCCACGCCAGCTTGCCGAGGGTCCCCTTGCTCGCCCCAGCGACCGGCGTCGACGGGTCCAGGGCGAGACGGCGACACAGCGCGCCGGCTCGCTCCCGGTCCCAGCCGGGGAAGAGGCCGGCGCGCAGGTCGAGGACGTCGCTCACGCTCGCGCGCGGGTCGAAGGTCGGCCGCTCCGGGACGTAGCCGACGCGGGCGCGGATCGCGCCGGAGGCGTCCGGCCGCAGGCCCAGCACCTCGACGCGGCCGGAGTCGGCCTGCAGGAGGTCGAGCATCACCTTGAAGAGCGTGGTCTTGCCCTCGCCGTTGCGGCCGAGCAGGCCGATCACGCGTCCCGCGTCGGCGTCCGCGCTGAACCCGTCCAGCACGGCTTTGCGGCCGAACGCGCGACGGACGTCCTCGAGAACGATGGGCTTCATGCGTCCTCCCGGCGCGCGCGGCGCGCCGCTTCCTTTATATCCGTCCAGTCCAACCCGGCCCGGCGAGCCATCCGCAGCGCCTCGGTCAGGGCGCCGCGCGCGGCGTCCAGCCCGTCCTTGGCGCGGCGCGGAGCCGAGGCGGCGACGACCGTCCCTTCGCCGCGGCGCGACTCCAGGACCCCTTCGGCGACCAGCTCGCGCACCGCGCGGGCGACGGTGTTCGGGTTCACCTTCAGCGTCTCGGCGAGGCCCCGCACGGACGGCGCGGGGTCTCCGGGACGCAGAGTCCCGCGCGCGACCAGCCCGCGCAGGCCGGACTTGATCTGCTCGTTGAGCGGGACGGCGGAGCCGAGGTCGATCTGGATCATTGTGTACTACCGTACTAGTACACTATACACCCGGAGCGCCCGGTTGTCAAGGGGGGGCGGCGGCTCAGTCGGCCGCGGCCGCCGCGGCGGGCTCGCCGACGGAGAAGTAGCGGGCCTGCGGGTGGTGGAAGACGAGCGCGGACACGCTGGCCTCGGGCTCCATCATGAAGCCCTCGGTCAGGCGCACGCCGATCGCCTCGGGGTGGAGCAGGTCGAACAGCTTCGTCTGGTCCTCGAGGTTCGGGCAGGCGGGATAGCCGAAGCTGACGCGCAGGCCGCGGTAGCGCGCCTGGAACTTCTCGCGCACGCTCATGCCCGCGGGGTCGCCGATGCCCCACATCTTGCGCAGGCGCTCGTGCAGGAGCTCGGCGAAGCCCTCGGCCGACTCAATCGCGAGCGCCTGCAGGGCGTGGGAGCGCAGGTACTCGCCGGAGTCGCGGTACTGGTCGGACAGCTCGCGCACGCCGGCGCCGCAGGTGACGACGAACATGCCGACGAAGTCGCGCTCGCCGCCCTTCGGCCGCACGAAGTCGGCCAGGCACAGGCGCTCGCCGCGCGGCTGGCGCGGGAAGTCGAAGCTCGCCAGCGGCGCGGCGGCCTTCGGCGACTCGTACAGGTTCAGCCGGTCGCCCTCCGAGTCCGCCGAGAAGAACTTGTACACGGCCTTGGCCGTGATCAGCTTCCTCTCAAGGACCTCGTCCTGGAGCGCGTGGACGCGCTTGGTCAGCTCGACGGCCTTCGGGTTCTTGTCCTTGAGCAGCTGCTCGAGGTTGCCGCGCAGGCCGAGGTGCTTGCCGTACAGCATGATCGGGTTCACGTACTCGAAGATGCGGTCCACGTCGAAGTCCGACAACTCGTGCAGGCGCAGGTCCGGCGGGACCGGCGGCGGCGCGTCGTGGACGACCACCGCGCGCGGCGTCTCGACGGCCGCGGCGCCGTCGAGCGCGGCCGCGGGGGTCTCCACGCGCAGGTATTCTTGGAGCTCGCGGTTCTTGGCCAGCAGGGCCTCGCGCTTCTCGCCGAAGTAGTCGTTGGCCAGCGACAGGCCGCCCATCGCGTCCTTCGCGTAGAACACCGGGCCGTCGTAGGCGCGCGCGATGCGCTTGGCCGTGAAGCGCGCCGACAGCGCCGCGCCGCCGACCAGCACGGGCAGGCGCACGCCGGCCGCGGTCAGGTCCTCCGCGGTGACGACCATCTGCTGGGCGGACTTGACCAGCAGGCCGGACAGGCCGATCGCGTCGGGCTTGTGCGCCTTGACCGCCTCGAGCAGCTGCTCGGGCGCGATCTTGATGCCCAGGTCCACGACCTTGTAGCCGTTGTTCTTGAGGATGATGTGCACCAGGTTCTTGCCGATGTCGTGCACGTCGCCCTTCACGGTGGCGAGCAGGATGGTCGCGCGCGCGGACTGGTCGCCGGCCGTCATGTGCGGCTCCAGGCGCGCCACCGCCGCCTTCATCACCTCGGCCGACTGCAGGACCTCGGCGACGATCATCGAGTTGGCGCCGAACAGGCGGCCGACCTCGTCCATGCCCTTCATCAGCGGGCCGTTGATGATGTCGAGCGGGGCGCGCGTCTTGAGCAGCTCGTCGAGGTCCTCGGCCAGGCCTTCCTGAGAGCCCTCGAGCACGTTCTTGGCCAGGCGCTCGTCGATGGGCAGCTTCAGGCGCGCCGACGGGTCCTTCTCGACGACCTTCGCGGCGCGGAAGTGCGCGGAGAACACGGCGACCGCGTCGAAGCCGGCGGGATGCGCGGGGTCGCCCGGGCCCTTCCAGGTGAGGAGATCCCAGGAGAGCTTCTTCTCCTCGTCCGGGATCTGCGCGTAGCGCGCCAGCTTCTCGGCGTTGACGATGGCCAGGTCCAGTCCGGCCTCGACGCAGTGGTGCAGGAACACGGCGTTCAAGACCTCGCGCCCGGCGGGGGGCAGGCCGAAGGAGACGTTGGAGATGCCCAGCACGGTGCGGCAGCGCGGGAGCTCATCCTTGATCAGGCGGATGCCCTCGATCGTCTCGACGGCCGAGCCCCAGTAGTTCTTGTCGCCGGTGCCGGCGGGGAACACCAGCGGGTCGAAGACGATGTCCTCGGGCGAGACGCCGTACTTGGCCGTCAGCAGGTCGTAGGAGCGCTTGGCGATCGCGAGCTTGCGCTCGCGCGTCAGCGCCATGCCCATCGTCTTGTCCTCGTCGATGGTGCCGACGACCAGCGCCGCGCCGTACTTGTGCAGGAGGGGGACGACGGCTTCGAAGCGCTCCTCGCCGTCCTCCAGGTTCACGGAGTTCAGCACGCACTTGCCCGGCGTGCGCTTGAGCGCCTCCTCCATGACCGCGGCGTCGGTCGAGTCGATCATGAACGGCACCTTGACCTTCCGCGTGACCTTGTCGACGAAGGCGATCATGTCGGCCTTCTCGTCGCGGTCGGGGTTGGCCAGGCACAGGTCCACGATGTGCGCGCCGGCGCGCACCTGGTGGCGGGCGATCTCGGAGGCCGCCTCGGTCTGGCCGGAGACGATCAGCTCCTTGAACTTCTTGGAGCCGATCACGTTCGTCCGCTCGCCGACGATCAGCGGGCGGCGGTCCTCGTCGAGCGACAGCGACTCCATGCCGGAGACGGCGGCGCGGCGCGACTTGTGCGGGCGGCGCGGCGGCTTGCCCGCGACGGTCTCGGCCATCGCCTTGATGTGCGCGGGCGTGGTGCCGCAGCAGCCGCCGACCACGTTGACCCAGCCCTCGTCGGCGAAGCGCGCGACCTTCTTGGCCAGGGCCTCGGGGCTCTCGTTGTAGGCGCCGTTCTCGTCGGGCAGGCCCGCGTTCGGGTAGCAGATCGTGAACGCGCGCGTCAGCGCCGACAGCGTGCGCAGGTGGTCGGTCATGAAGTCCGGCCCGGTCGCGCAGTTCATGCCGAGCGCCAGCAGGTCGAAGTGCGCGACCGCGTCGGCGAGCGCCGAGATGTCCTGGCCGCCGAGCATCGTGCCCATGTTCTCGATGGACACGGACAGGATGACGGGCACCGAGCGGTTCGCGCGGCGGAACGCCTCGTGGATGCCGGCCATCGAGGCCTTGATGTTGATGGTGTCCTGCTGGGTCTCGAGCAGGACCAGGTCGGCGCCGCCCTCGAGGAGCCCTTCCGTCGCCTCGGCGTAGTTCGCCAGCACCTCGTCGAAGGTGATGCCGCCGGTGACCGAGATGGACTTGGTGCCGGGGCCCAGCGACCCGGCGACGAAGCGCGGGCGCCCGTCGGCCGAGTGCTTCTTGGCGGCCTCGCGCGCGACCTCGGCGCCGCGGCGCGCGATCAGCCGGGCCTTGTCCTGCAGGCCGTACTCGGCCAGCACGTGGCGGACCGCGCCGAAGGTGTTCGACTCGACCATGTCGGCGCCGGCGCGGAAGTACGCCTCGTGCACGTCGCGGATCACGTCGGGGCGGGTCAGCAGCAGGTTCTCGTTGCAGCCCTCGAGCTCCGCGCCGCCGAAGTCGGCGGCCGTGAGGTCGCGCGCCTGCAGCATCGTCCCCATGCCGCCGTCGAGCACCAGCACGCGGCGGTGCAGCAGCTCGCGCAGCTCGTCCTCGCGTCCGCGATCGGCGTAGATCCGTCGTCCGTGGCTCATGGTTCCTTTAAAAGAGAAAAACCGCGCCGGAAGGCGCGGTCCTCAGGACGCCTCTTTAGCACCCAGCGGGCCTGGGGCAATTCGGCCGAAATCCTCGCCTCCGACGCGTACAGTATAGCCCTTCCCCGACGGGCCCCGCAAGGCCGCTACCGGACGATGTCGGCGAAGTCGTCGCGGCCGCTCAAGTCGCGGAAGTCGATGTCGTCGCGCGCGCGCTGCGCGAGCGAGCGGTCGAGCTTGACCGCCTCGGCCAGCTCGCGCACCGCCTCGTTCTGCCGGCCCGTGAGCGCCAGCATCGCCGCGTGCGCGTAGCGCGCCAGCGCCAGCTCCGGCGCGAGCGCCGCCGCGGTCTCCGCTTCCACCGACGCCTCCTCGAGGTTCCCCATGTCGAACACCAGATGGGCGTTCGTCGCGTGGGCGAAGGCGCGGTCGGTGCGGGCGCGGGGGTTGTACACGCGGACCAGCAGGAAGCGGTAGTGACGCGGGTTCTCGCGGCTCTCGTAGGCGAGCAGCGCGCAGGTGCCCAGCGGGTTGAACTCGCCGCCGGCCCAGCGCCACTCGGGCCCCGGCCAGCCGCTCTTCAGCCGCGGAGACAGCGTGCCCGTCGACAGGATGGTCTCGGCGAGAAGGGGACGGTCGCCGATCGGGCCGTCGCCGATCCGCTCCGGGTAGCCCTTGCGGGTGTAGCCGCCCTTGCGCAGGGCCGCCTCAGCCTTCTTGAACGCGCGCTCGTCCCAGCTCAGCGCGCCGTCGGCCTCGAGCGTCCACCGCCGCGCGGCCTTCTCCTGACCGACCGGGATGTTCATCGTCCCGACGCGCGTCGAGATCGGCTCCGACGACAGCGCGTCGCCCAGCTTCGGGTACGACAGCACCGAGAACGCGACGCCGCAGGCGTCGTTCCAGCCGACCGTCTTCCAGACCTCGCGCTCGATGGTCACGTCGTCCATGTTCTGCGCGGCGGCGCGCGGCGCGGCGGCGGCGAGCAGGACGGCGAGCGCGGGGAGGGGGACCACGGCCCGATTATAGGATTTCCGGCGGCGGGGGGCCGCGCCTTGACAGGTCCGGCCCGGCGGGCCTACACTGCCCTCACCGAGAGAGGAACCGAATGAAGACCCGGATCGCCGCCGCCGTCCTGCTGCTGTGCGCCGCCGCCGCGTCCGCCGCGCCGGCCAAGAAGAAGGACAAGCCCGCCGACGCCGCGCCTCCCGCCGAGGAGGCCGCCGACGACGCGAAGCCCGCGGCCGACGACGCCAAGCCCGGGGCGGCCGACGGCAAGAAGCGCGTCGAGGCGTACCTGGCCGCGCGCACGAAGAAGCTGGCCGACGCGCACGCCGCGCGGCTCGAGTTCTCGGCGCGGGAGAACCTGCTGTGGGAGGAGTTCTGGGGCAAGGTGCGCGACGCGCGCAAGACCTTCGAGCTGCGCACCGCGCGCCAGGCCGTCGACCTGTTCTCGACGCTGGAGACGCTGGACGCCAAGGACCACGCCTCGACGGTGGCCGACTTCGAGAAGCTGCGCGGGACGATGGTGAAGTCGTTCGAGGCCCAGCAGAAGCAGAAGATGGTCGAGTTCTTCGCCGCGCGCGAAGCGCGCTGGAAGCAGTTCGCCGACGCGCAGGAGAAGGACCGCGTCGCGTTCGCCGCCGAGGCCGAGGCCGCCTGGCAGGCCGACAAGGACTTCCTGCGCTCCGTCTACGCGCCGTCGCCCGCGCCGTCCGCGAAGAACTAGGCCAGGTCGATCCAGTTCCAGCGCGCCTGGTACAGCGCGAGCAGGCGGCGCTTGAGCAGCGCGTGCTCGGGCGCCAGCAGCTTGGGGTCGGCGGCGAGCGTCTCGTCGGCGTCGGCGCGCGCGTCGGCCAGCAGCCCGGCGTCCTTGAACAGGTCGGCGACCTGCAGGGTGAGCTCGCCCGACTGCGCGGTGCCCAGCAGCTCGCCGGGGCCGCGTAGTTTCAAGTCCTCCTCGCCGATGCGGAAGCCGTCGCCGGTGGCGGCCATCGTCTCCAGGCGCACGCGCGCCTGCGGGGTCTTGGGGTCGGCGACCAGGAAGCACGACGACTCCGCGGCGCCGCGGCCGATGCGGCCGCGCAGCTGGTGGAGGCTGGCCAGGCCGAAGCGGTCGGCGTTCGAGATGACCATCACGGTCGCGTTGGGGACGTCGATGCCGACCTCGATGACCGGCGTGGCGACCAGCACCTGCGAGTCGCCGCGCGAGAACTCGTCCATCACGCGCGTCTTCTCCTTGCCCGCCATCGCGCCGTGGATCAGCGCGACCTTCAGGCCGGGGAACACGTCGGAGCGCAGGCGCTCGAACTCGGCCTTGGCCGACTGCAGGTCGAGCCGCGCCGACTCCTCGATGATCGGATACACGACGTAGGCCTGTCGCCCGGCGGCGACCTCGCGGCGGACCGCGGCGAAGGCCGCCGTCTCGTCGGCCAGCGCGGTCTTGATCGGCGTCCGGCCCGGCGGCAGCTCGTCGATCGTGGAGACCTCCAGGTCGCCGTACAGCGCGAGCGCGAGCGTGCGGGGGATGGGCGTGGCGGTCATCACCAGCAGGTCGATGCGCGCGCCTTTCTGGCGCAGCGTCGTGCGCTGGCGCACGCCGAACCGGTGCTGCTCGTCGACGATCGCCAGGCGCAGGTCCTTGAAATGGACGTCCTCCTCCAGCACCGCGTGCGTGCCGACGACGATGTCCACCTCGCCGGCGGCGATCCGGGCCAGCACCTTCGCGCGCTCCTTCTTGGGCACGCGCGAGGTGAGCGACTCGACGCGCACCGGCAGGCCCTTCAGGAAGCGGTCGAGCGTCGCGCGGTGCTGGTCGGCCAGGATCTCGGTCGGCGCCATCAGCGCTCCCTGGCCGCCGTTCTCGACGGCGAGCAGGAGCGCCGACATCGCGACGACGGTCTTGCCCGAGCCGACGTCGCCCTGCAGGAGGCGCGTCATCGGGTGCGGCCGGCGCATGTCCTCGAAGATCTCGTTGATGACGCGCTTCTGCGCGGCGGTCAGCTCGAAGCCGAGGCCCTGGCGGAAGGGAGTGAGCAGAGTGCGCTTGATCTCGTAGGTGTGCTGCTTCTGGATGCCGCGCGTCTGGCGGCGCTTCAGGATCCACGCGAGCTCGAGCAGGAGCAGTTCCTCGTACGCCAGGCGCGCGCGCGACGCCTCCAGCTCGGCCTCGGAGCGCGGGAAGTGCAGGCCGCGCAGGGCCTGGGCCGCGGCGAGCAGGCGGCGCTTGGCCATCAGCTCGGCGGGGACGGAGTCGGCGGCCCCGTCGGCGTGCGCCTCCAGCGCGGCGTGGGTCAGCTCGCGCGTGAAGCGCTGGGTCAGACCCTCGGTC
>JACQBB010000321.1 GCA_016194625.1 Elusimicrobiota bacterium
CTCGCCGTCCATCGTCAGCGCAGTCCCGCCGTCGCCGCGGCGAAGCGGCGGTCGCGCGCGGAAGAGGCCTGCCAGGACGCCGACGCGGTCAGCGCGCCCAGCTCGGAGACGCGCTTGGACGCCGACGGATGCGTCTTGAACACGCCGCCGTGGGCCGCCGAGGCGGCGTCCATGCGCTTGAGGAACGCCTCGAGCGCGCGCGGGTCGTAGTCCGCCGCGCGGGCGTACTGGGCGGCGAACTTGTCGGCCTCGTACTCCTTGTCGCGGCTGTAGCCGTTGACGACCAGCTTGTTGACCACGTCGTCGATCGCGCCCTCGAAGGCCTGCGTGAGCTTGGCGACCTGGTCGGGGCTGTAGCGCTTGGCCGCCTCGCCGCCGAGCAGGGCGAACGCGGAGGTCAGGCGCGAGGTCTGGATGGTCTTGAGGCCGTGCTTCTTCGAGACGTGCGCGACCTCGTGCGCGAGCACGCAGCCGAGCTCGTCCTCGTTCTCGGCCAGCGCGAGCATGCCCTTGGTGACGAACACGAACCCGCCGGGGGCGGCGAACGCGTTGATCTCGGGCGTGTCGAGCACCTGCACGTGGTAGCCCTTGTAGGTCGCCGGGCGGTCGGACGCGGCGGCGACGGTCTGCAGGACCTCCTGCGCGTAGCGGTTCAGCTTGGCGTCGTCGAGCGCCTTGTAGCGGCCGAGGACCTGCGCGGCGACCGCGCGGCCGATGTAGTACTCCTCGCTCTCGGAGATGTCGGAGAAGCCGGAGCGCAGCTGCTTGGCGGCCTGGGTCACCTTGCCCACGTCGAGGCTGCGCGAGCCGGAGTCGCCGCCGCCGCCGGCCAGGCTGATGCGGCCGCCGGTCAGCGAGTTGACCGTCTGCAGGGTCTCGCAGCCGGAGAGCAGGACGAAGGAGACGACGAGGGGGAGCAGGCGGTTCATCGGTCGCCTCCCGACGGCAGGAGGCCGCCCGAGCGCATGAACTCCAGCACGGCCTCGTCGCTCGCCTGGCGCTTCTCCATCGCGTCCACGCCGGCGAAGTCCGCCTCCGGGTGCTTGCCGCCGTAGGACTGCTCGACCTGCGAGTTGAAGCCCTTGCCGGCGAGCGTGACCTCGTCGGCGGTCGCGCCGGAGCCGGCGGACGAGGAGGCGGACACCTTCACCTTCTTGGCGGTGACCGCGCTCTGGTGGATGTAGCCGGAGTCGGTCTTGTACCAGCCGGACGCGGCCTCCTCGGCGTCGAAGGTCTCGCCGAGCTTGGCGACGCCCGCGGCGGGGGCGTAGAACTGGGGCTTCTTGCGCAGGGTCGTCTGCTGGACCAGGACCGTGACGGTCGCGGCGGCGACGAAGGACGCCGACAACGCGAGCCCGAGGGGGGCGACGCGGGCGAGTATCTTCTTCATCATTTCTCCGTGAGGGCGTGGGAGCCGTCCCAGTCCGGGGAGGGCGGCTCCGCGATGTGTTCGCGGCAGTGCTCGGCGTAGACTTCCGACGCGTGGTCGGGCCCGAACTCCTTCTGGACGGCCTCGAAGACGGCTCCGGCGGCGGCGAAATCGCGGGCGCGGTACAGCGCCAGCCCCTTCTCGAACCTCCGGGCCTTCTCGAGCAGGCGCGGGTCCGTCTCTCCGCTCAGGCCCAGCAGCTCGTACACGCGGATGGGGAGATTCTTGCCTTTCACCTTGACGTAGTCAAGCTCGCGGGCCTCGACGGCGGCGCCGGCGGCCGCGCGCGTGGTCTCCGAGATCAGGATGTAGCTGCCGTAGGCCTTGTTGGCGCCCTCCAGCCGCGAGGCGAGGTTCACGGTATCGCCGATGGCGGTGTAGCTGAAGCGCTTGGCCGAGCCCATGTTCCCGATGGACGCGGGCCCGGAGTTCAGGCCGATGCGGTTGCGGATCGCGGGCAGGCCCTGGCGCACCAGCTCCTCGCGCAGGGCGGCGAGCTTCTTCTGGTTGGCCAGCGCGATCCGGCAGGCGGTCAGCGCGTGGTCCGGGTCGGCCAGCGGCGCGCCCCAGAAGGCCATGATCGCGTCGCCGATGTACTTGTCGAGCGTGCCGCCCGAGGCGAGGATGGTGTCCGTCATCTCGCCCAGGTAGCGGTTCATCAGCTTGGTCAGCTTCTCGGGCTCCAGCTTCTCCGACAGCGTCGTGAAGCCCTCGATGTCCGAGAAGTACACCGTGACCTCGCGCCGCTCGCCGCCGAGCGCCAGCTTCTCGGGGCTCTCGGCGATCTGCTTGACCACCTCCGGCGACAGGTAGAACGAGAACGCGCCCTGGATGTAGCGCTTCTGGCGGCCCTCGACGGCGTAGCCGTACGCCGACGCCGCGCCGAAGCCGAGCCACAGCGCCAGCTGGGGCGCCGCCAGGTCCAGCCACACGCCGCGGCGATAGGCGGCGCAGGCGGCGGCGGCGAGCGCCAGCGAGGCGAGCGCGGCCGAGCCGAGCGAGGCTCCGGCGCGGCTCGACGACCGCGACGCCGCCCCCGCCGCGAGCAGCGCGAGCGCGACGAGCAGCGGCAGGGACGCGGCCGGGGCTTTCTCGATCCAGCGGCGGTTGATCAGGCCGTCGGCCGCCGCGGCCACGACCTCCGTGCCGGGCATCACGGTCGCGACGGGCGTCGGATGATTGTCGAACAGCCCCGGCGCGGACAGGGCGACGAAGACGACCTTGTCCTTGAACAGCGCGGGGTCCAGCTCCGGCTTCTTGCCCTCCTCCAGCGCCTGCTCGCCGGCGATCAGGGTCGCCGCGGGATACGAGTCGTAGGTCTTGATCCTCGGGTCGGACGTCATCGCCTTGCCCTCGAAGCGGACCAGCATCGCCCCGTCGACCAGCGGGGGGGCGAGCTCCGCGAGGGTCTTGCCGGTGGCGGCCATCGCGGCCGCGGCGGGCAAGGTCGGGAACAGCTTGCCGCCCATCTCGACGGCCAGCGGCACGCGGCGGAAGACGCCGTCGAGGTCGGCGTCGGCGGTGGTGTCGCCCAGGAAGCGCGCTCCGGCCAGGACCTCGGGGATCGGCGGGCGGAACGCGGCGCGCCGGGGGGCGGCGGCGGCCAGCGCGGGCCCGGGGTCGACGGCGAACCGCGCCGGAGGGGCGACCGCTCTCAAGGCGTTGGCCTTGGAGCCCGAGTCCATCGCCATCACGGCGTTCCCGAAGTCCTTGAGCGCCGCGCCCAGCGCGGCGTCCTGGTCGGCCATCATCATCGACGGATTGGAGAACAGGACGTCGAACACGACGGCCTTCGCGCCGCCCTTCTTGAGGAAGGCGAGCAGGCCGCCGTAGATCCCGCGCGGCCACGGCCAGAACACCGCGTCCTTCTCGAACGCGTCCAGGCTGGCCTGGTCCACGGCGACCAGCACGATCGAGGGGTCGCGCCTCGCGGGGTCGGCGAAGGTCTGCGCGCGCCAGTCGAGGGTCTTGAGCTCGAGCACGCGGCCCAGCGTGGTCGGCCGCGCGGCCAGCGCCAGCGCGCCGACGAGCGCCAGCAATCCGGCCAGCGGGAGGAGCCCGCCCGTCTTCTTCACGCCCCCATCCTAGCGAAATCGCCCCGCCGCTGTCCTGCTATACTGACGGCCGTGAGAGGAGCGGGACTGACGGCGGCGCTGGGGGCGATCGCGTTCTGGAGCGCGCTCGCCGCGCTCGCGCTGCGGCTCAAGCACCTGCCGCCGTTCCTGACGCTGGGGGTCGGCTTCCTGCTCGGCGCGCTCGTCGGCGCGAAGGGCCTGCTGCGCGAGCGGCCGAAGCCCGCGGTCCTCCTGCTCGGGACGGCCGGGCTGTTCGGCTATCACTTCTGCCTGTTCACGGCGCTGCGCCTGGCGCCGCCGCTGGAGGCGAACCTCCTCAATTATCTGTGGCCGCTGCTGATCGTCGCGCTGAGCCCGCTGCTCCTGAGCGGCGCGCGCCTCGAGGGGAGGCACCTGGCCGGCGCGGCGCTGGGCTTCGCGGGCGCGGCCCTGCTGGTCGCGCGCGGCGGCGGCCCGGCCCCGGCGCGCCTCGCGGGCGACGCGCTCGCCGTCGCGGCCGCGTTCGTCTGGGCGGTCTACTCCCTGCTGACGAAGCGCTTCGGGGGCTTCCCGACCGCGACGGTGTCGTGGTTCTGCCTTCTCTCCGGCCTGCTGGCGCTGGCCTGCCACGCGGCGCTCGAGCCGCGCGCGGCCGTCGCCGCCGCCGACTGGCCGGCGCTGGCGCTGGTCGGCCTGGGGCCGATGGGCGCGTCGTTCTACCTGTGGGACCGCGCGATGAAGGACGGGGACCCGCGCGCGATCGGCACGCTGTCGTACCTGACGCCGCTGTTGTCCACGCTGTGGATCGCGGCGCTCGGCGAGGGCCGGCTGACGCCGGCGACGGGCGCGGCGGGCCTGCTGATCGTCGGCGGCGCGGCGGCCGGGACGCTCCGTCCGCGGCGGGCGCGCTGACCGGGGCTAATCCCCGCCGCCGATCAGGGCGGGCGTCTGCTCGCTGTTGTTCTTCTCGCGGGCGAGCGCCTGGACGCGCGGCTTCAGGTAGCCGTACAGCGCCGGGAAGTCGAGCGTGCCGTCCGCGCGCAGCCCTTGGCGCTCCCGGATCCCCTTCAGCAGGAAGTAGGTGAACAGGCCGTGCCCTTGCTCGTCGTACGACGAGCTGACCTGCTCGGCGGCGGAGGCGGCCAGGACCGTCACCTTCGACGGCACCTCCAAGGCCTTCATCCGCGTCACGAGCGGACGCGCGCCCTTGGCCAGCACCGAGCGCCCGCCGGCCCCGGAGAAGCAGGAGTCGACGGCGACGAGGACCTGGCGCGACGGGAGCCGGCCCAGGTCGGCGTACAGGCGCTTCAGCGGGAACCCCGTCGCCTCGAGGAAGGACGGGTCGCCGTCGTAGGGGACCAGGTACGCGTCGCCGGAGACGGCGTTCGGCGCGCCGTGGCCCGAGTAGTAGACGAACACGGTCGAGCCGGCGCCGGCGTTGGCGGGGAGCCACTGCTCGAAGTACTTCTCCAGGTCGCTCTTGGCCGCGTGCTCGCCGAGCAGGGTGACGACGTTCTCCGGCGGGTAGCCGAGGGCCTTGAGATAGTCCGTCACGGCGCGCGCGTCGCGCTCCGCGAAGTCGGCGCGCGGCAGGGACTGCCGGTACTGCTCGATGCCGACGACGACGGCGTACGCCTTGCGGTCCGTCCGCGCGCCGAGCGCCGGCGGCGCGTCGACGTCGGACTCGATGGGGCGCGGCGCGGCCGAGGCCTGCGCGGCCGGGGCCTCCGGCACGACGCCGCCGGCGGCCAGGAACGGCCGCTTGAAGGCCAGGAGGGAGTCGTCGCGGTCCAGGGCTCCGGCGAGGTCCTGGAAGGCGAGGGCCAGCGTGGCCTTCGGAGAGACGCCCGAGCCGGAGCCGAGGAAGGACTTCTGCCAGAGCCGCGAGCCGGTGTTCGAATCGGTGAGGGCCAGCTCCAGGTAGGCCTGCGCGCGCAGGCCGCGCGAGTCGGGAGTCGCGCCGACGCCGACCTGCCGGATCGTCCCGGAGAGGACGAACGGGGACGGCCCGGTCAGGATCCCCTTGCGCCCGAGCGACTCCTGGACCAGGCCCTCGAAGACCTCCGTGACGTCGCTGTCGGCGACGACGGTGACCGTGCCCAGGAAGCCGCCCTTGCCGCCGCGGTCGTACTGGCCCAGCGTCGCGCGGCTGGAACGCTCGTCCCGGAAGCGGTCGAAGACCACGGCGTACGCCGGGGGGCGGACGCGGCCGCCGGGCGCGGGCATCAGTTCGGACACGGCCACCACGTCCGGCGCCCCTTGCGTCGGGAAGCAGCCGGACAGGAGCGCCAGCGCGGCCCACGCCGCCGCCGCGTTCCGGCGCATGGCGGCCCTAGTCCTTGCCCAGCGGCAGCGCGTGGACGTCGGCGCCCCAGCCCTGGGCCAGCTCGGTGAGGATCTGGGGCAGGTGCTCGTTGATGCCCATGACCCAGCCGCGGCCCGGGTTGAACGCGCTCCAGGCGAAGTTGTGCGAGGAGGACACGCCCTTCCGGGCCAGGACCTCCTTGTTCTTGCGGTCGAGCACGCTCATCGTCCAGGCCGCGGTCATGTCGCAGGTCTCGCCGGTGACCACCACGTGCTCCTTGAACAGGATCTGGACGATGTCCAGGCGCACCACGGCGTCGTACTGGCCCGGCGCGGGCAGGTCGCGCAGGACCACGACCGAGGCGAAGGCCTGGGAGAAGGTGTCCGCCGCGATCCGCGACAGCTCGGCCTCCAACGGGAAGCCCTGGGCCCGCATCTCGGCGGTCATGTCGCGCGTGTAGGTCCCCTGCCCTTGGTAGAACAGCGAGTAGGCCATCGGGTCGGCGACGACGACGGCGACCTTCAGGGGCTTCTTCGCCGCGGCGGCGATGCCGAGGTCCGGGATCCGGGAGTGCAGCTCGACCGGGGGAGTGACGCAGCCTGCGAACAGGGCCGAAACGGCGACGACGGCGGTCGAAAGGGCTCTCATGGGTCCTCCGGCGGCGCGCCGCGGGCGCGCGCCCCAGAGGACTCGGGTGCATCATCTTGGCCTGAGCGGGGCCGAGATCAGTCCGCGGCGTCCACGACGCGGGTGATCTCCGCGATCGTGGTGATGCCGGCGGCCGCCTTGCGCAGGCCGTCGAGCAGGAGCGGCTCCATGCCGCCCTTGACCGCGGCGGCCTTCAGGTCGTCGATGCTGCCCTTGCGCAGGATCGCCTCGCGCAGCGGCGGCGTGACCACGGCGGCCTCGAAGATCAGCACGCGTCCGCGATAGCCGGTCCCGCGGCACGCGTCGCAGCCGGCGCCTTCCTTCAGGTTCGCCCACAGGTCCTGCGGGACCGCGATGCCGACCTTCTCCGCGCGGGCCGCGACGGCGGCGCGCTCCTCGGGCGTCGCCTCGTGCGGACGGACGCAGTCCGGGCAGATGGTGCGCGCCAGGCGCTGCGCGGTGACGGCGGTCAGCGCCGAGGCGACGAGGAACGGCTCCAGGCCCATGTCGATCAGGCGGTTGACCGCGCCGAGCGCGGAGACGGTGTGGAGCGTGGTCAGCAGCAGGTGGCCGGTCAGCGAGGCGGACAGCGCGATCTCGGCCGTC
>JACQBB010000322.1 GCA_016194625.1 Elusimicrobiota bacterium
GCGTCCTACGCGAACGCCGTCGACCAAGTCGGCTCCCAGCGCGCGCAGCTGGAGGCCTCGCGCCAGCGCAACGACGAGGCCGACGTCCGCTACGCGTCGGGCCTGCTCAGCTTCGACAACTGGACCGTCATCGTGTCCCAGCGCGTGTCCGACGAGCAGTCGGCGGTGTCGTCCGTGCGCGACGCCGTCGTCGCCCAAGCCGCGTGGGAGAAGGCCCTCGGGAAGGTCCTCGGAGAGTGATGAGATGAAGAACACCGCCATCGCCGTCGCCGCGCTCGCCGTCCTCGCCGGAGGCGGCTGGACGATGAAGAAGCGCCTCGCCAAGCCCTCGACGACGGACAGCTACACGGTGACGGTCTCCCGCGGAGACATCGAGGAGAGCGTCGACGCGACCGGCTCCGTCGTCCCGCTCGCCCGCGTCGAGATCAAGTCCCCCGTCCCGGGCCGGGTCGAGAAGCTCCTCGTCGACGAGGGCCAGCGCGTCGCGCCCGGGCAGATCATCGCGTGGATGAGCTCCAGCGACCGCGCCGCGATCCTCGACGCGGCCCGCGCGCAGGGCCCCGAGGCGCTGAAGCGCTGGGAGGACGCCTACAAGCCCACCCCGATCGTCGCGTCTCTGCCGGGAACGATCATCCTGCGCAACGTCGTCCAGGGGCAGACGATCGACACCTCGATGACGATGTTCGCGATGTCCGACACGCTGATCGCGGTCGCGCAGGTCGACGAGTCCGACATCGGCCGCATCCGGATGGGGATGCCGGCGCGCATCACGCTCGACGCCTACCCCGACAAGCACGTGACGGGCAAGGTCTTCGACATCCTCTACGAGGGCAAGAACGTCTCCAACGTCATCCAGTACGGCGTGAAGATCAAGGTGGAGAAGGTCCCCGATTATTTCCGCTCGCAGATGACCGCGAACGTGAACTTCATCGTCCGGCGCAAGGAGGGCGCGCTGCTGCTGCCCGCCTCGGCGCTGCGCGACGGCGCGGAGGGCAAGACGGTCCTGGTGCCCGGCGGCGAGGAGGGCAAGGCCGTCCCCCGCCCGATCAAGACCGGGATCGCGACCGACCAGTCGGTGGAGGTCGTCGAGGGCCTGTCCGAGGGCGACACCGTCGTCGTCCGGCAGGCGCGCTACAAGCCGCAGCAGGGACCGCAGTCCAGCCCGCTGATGATGGGCGGCCCGCGCCCCGGCCAGACCACCGGCCAGGCGCCGCGGCCGAAGAAATGAGGCGAGCGTGGCGCTGATCGAGCTCCGCGGCATCACCCGGTCCTATCTGGTCGGCGGCTCCCCGCTCCAGGTGCTCAAGGGCATCGACCTGGACATCGAGGCCGGGGAGTTCGTCGCCATCATGGGCCCGTCGGGGTCGGGCAAGTCGACGACGATGCAGATCCTCGGCCTGCTCGACCGGCCGAGCACCGGGACCTACCGCCTGCTCGGGCGCGACGTGTCGAACCTGAGCGACGACGAGGGCGCGGTCCTGCGCTCCAAGACGATCGGCTTCATCTTCCAGATGTTCAACCTGCTGGCGCGCACCTCGGCGCTCGACAACGTCGCGCTGCCGATGATCTACTCCGGGGCGCCGGACCGCGACGCGCGCGCGAAGGAGGTCCTCGAGTGGGTGGGCCTGGGCGACCGCCTGGACCACGCGCCGAACCAGCTGTCCGGCGGCCAGCAGCAGCGCGTCGCGATCGCGCGCGCCCTGGCCAACAAGCCGAAGATCCTGTTCGCCGACGAGCCGACCGGCAACCTCGCCTCCGCCCAGGCCGAGGAGATCCTGCGCCGGCTGCAGGAGCTGAACCGCTCGGGCATCACGGTGATCATGGTGACGCACGAGCCGGACATCGCCGCGCACGCCAAGCGCGTCATCAAGATCAAGGACGGCCTCATCGTCTCCGACGAGCTCAACGAGCGCCAGGCCGGCGACGGCGCCTCCTCGGGCGGGGGCGCGGCCGTGGCCGTGCGTCCCGGGACGAGGACCGAGGCGGCGCTCGAGTACGAGCTGCTCCCCCCGCAGCCGTCGCTCGCCGAGTTCCGCGAGTACGCGGCGTCGGCGATGCGCGCGATGGCCGCCAACAAGGTCCGCAGCGCGCTCTCGATGCTCGGCATCCTGATCGGCGTCGGCGCCGTGATCGCGATGCTCGCGATCGGCAAGGGCGCGCAGAAGGCCGTCGAGGCGCGCCTGTCCAGCCTGGGCTCGAACCTGATCATGCTGATGCCGGGCTCGACGTCGATGGGCGGCATCCGCGGCGCGGCCGGCAGCTTCAGCCGCTTCCGCCTGGACGACGTGCGCGAGATCGAGAAGATCCCGCACGTGAAGATGGCCGAGGGCAACGTCAGCGGCGGCGCCCAGCTCGTCTACAAGGACCAGAACGCGAGCACCCAGGTCACCGGCGCGACGGTCCATTACCCGGCGATGCACAACGCGAGCCCCTACTTCGGCCGCTTCTTCACCGAGGCCGAGGACCAGCACCTCGACCGCGTCGCGCTGGTGGGGCAGACGGTCATCAAGAACCTCTTCCCCGACCCGCGCCAGAACCCGGTCGGCGAGACGATCAAGATCAACCACGACAACTACAAGGTCATCGGCATCCTGCCGACGAAGGGCTCCGGCGGCTTCCGCGACCAGGACGACGTGGTCATCGTCCCGCTGCGCACCGCGATGAAGCGGCTGCTCGGCCGGGTCTACGTGGACATCGTCTGGATCGAGGCCGACGCCCCGGAGAACATCGACGGGGTCATCTCCGCGGTCCAGCGCATGATGCGCAAGCGCCACCGCCTGCCGGACTGGAAGGAGGACGACTTCACGCTGCGGAACATGGCCGACATCCAGGCCGCGCTCGCGGGCACGACGCAGGTGTTCACGCTCCTGCTCGGCATCGTCGCCACGATCTCGCTGCTCGTCGGCGGCATCGGCATCATGAACATCATGCTGGTGTCCGTCTCCGAGCGCACGCGCGAGATCGGCCTGCGCAAGGCCGTCGGCGCCGCGCGCCGCGCGATCCTCGCCCAGTTCCTCATCGAGTCGGCGGTGCTGTCCACCGTCGGCGGCTTGATCGGCGTCCTGCTCGGGATCACCGTGTCGGTGACGCTGTCCACCTTCGCCGGCTGGGCCGCGGTCGTCACGCCGCAGTCGGTCCTGCTCGCGTTCGCCTTCTCGGCCGGCACCGGCGTCGTCTTCGGCTTCTGGCCCGCCCGCAAGGCGTCCCTGCTCTCCCCCATCGAGGCGCTCCGCTACGAGTAGCGGCGGACGGGTGAAGGAAGAGGCCGCTCCC
>JACQBB010000355.1 GCA_016194625.1 Elusimicrobiota bacterium
ACCTCAACGCGTCGGTCTCCGCCCGGGAGAAGGCCGTCGTCCCCGCGCCCGAGCTCGCCGCGACCCTCGAGAAGCTCCAGGCGCTCGCGTCGCTCGACGAGATCGCGATCGTGTCCACCTGCAGCCGCGTCGAGGTCTACGGCGTCGCCGCCGACCCGGCTCGCGCCCGCGGGCTCGTCCGCGCCTGGTTCGTCGAGCGCGCCGGAGCCGCGATCGAGCCGGCGCTGTACGACCACGAGGGCCTCGACGCGCTCCTCCACCTCTTCCGCGTCGCCTCGGGCCTCGACTCCTGGATCATCGGCGAGAGCGAGATCCTCGCGCAGGTGAAGAAGGCCTACCAGTCCGCGCTCGCGCTCGGCCGCACGCGCCGCGTCCTCAACCGCGCCTTCCAGACCGCGATCGGGACCGGCAAGTCCGTGCGCACCGAGACCGGCATCCAGAACGGCATCCACTCGATCGGCGGCGCCACCGCGATGATGGCCAAGCGCATCTTCGGCGAGGAGGCCGGCGGCGGCATCCTCGTCTTCGGCGCCGGCCAGACCGCGGAGGCGGTGGTCCGCCACCTCGCCGCGAAGAAGTTCGACAAGATCGTCGTCGCCAACCGCACGGTGGAGAACGCGAGGACGATCGCCGACGCGCTGGGCGGCCAGGCCGTCGGCCTCGCCGCCGGGCTGGCGCTCCTCGACTCGGTCGAGGTCGCCGTCTTCTCGACCGCGGCCTCCGAGCCGCTGGTGACCGCCGAGGCGCTGAAGGCCGTGCTGGCGCGCCGCCGCAAGCCCCTCTTCCTCGTGGACCTGGGCGTGCCGCGCAACGTGGAGCCCGCGTGCGCGAAGCTCGATTCCGTCTACCTCTACGACCTCGACGACCTGAAGCGGATGATCCGCGACAGCATGTCGGGCAAGCTCGCCGAGAAGGACCGCGCCGAGGCGCTCGCCGCCGAGGCCGCCGCCGATTGCCGCACCGAGCTGGACAAGACGTCCCGCGCCGCCGTCCCCGTCGCCGCTTGACATCCGTCAAGTCGTCCGTTGCCGGACCGCATCGTCGCAATTCTGTTGCCGTGGCTTAATATCCGTCAATCAGCCGTCAGGCTTAACATCAAACGAGGAGATCCAATGGATACTCGAAGCTGTCGTGGAATCGCCCGGGCCGGGCTCGCATTCACCGCCCTGTGCGCGATCCTCGCCTCGCCGCTGTCGGCGCGGGCCGAGGACAAGGCCGCCGTGAAGGAGACGGTCCCCGCCGTGGTCGCTTCGGCGCCCGCGCAAGGGACGCCGGAGGGCGCGAAGTTCGTGGGCAAGGACGCCTGCGCGAACTGCCACACCGACAAGGTGGCGGAGTTCGCGAAGACGTTCCACGGCCGCAAGCTGCTGTCCAGCCCGAAGCTGGCCAACGCCTGCGAGTCCTGCCACGGCGCCGGCAGCGCGCACGCGGAGAGCGGGGACACGTCGAAGATCGTCAACCCCAAGAAGCTCGACGCGGCCGCGACGGCCGACCTGTGCTTCACCTGCCACAAGGACAAGTCGGTGATGATGTGGAAGACGAGCATCCACAACCAGAACGGCGTGTCCTGCACGAACTGCCACAGCGTCCACGAAGGCCAAGGCCGCAAGAGCCTGGTCCGCGGCGGCACGGACACCTGCCTGCAGTGCCACAAGAAGCAGAAGGCCGACATGCGCCTGATGTCCCACCATCCCGTGCTGGAGGGCAAGATGGAGTGCGTCTCCTGCCACAACCCGCACGGCGGCATCGAGGGCAACCTCAAGGCCGACTCGATGGAGGAGCAGTGCTTCAAGTGCCACGCCGACAAGGCGGGGCCTTTCGCCTTCGAGCATCCGCCGGTGGCCGACGGCTGCACGAACTGCCACATCCCGCACGGCTCGGTGGTGGACAAGCTGCTCAAGCAGCCGATGCCCTACCTGTGCATGGGCTGCCACAAGTGGCCCCACCAGGTCCGGACCGCGGGCGTCAATCCGGCGATCACCGTCAAGATCATCGAGCAGCGCGGACGCTGCACGGACTGCCACCGCGAGATCCACGGCTCCGACCGTAAAGCCGCGTTCAAGGATTAACATATGAAACAGATAATCGAATCCCGAGGGATGGACATGATCTGCGCCGTGCTGGCGGCCCTGCTCGTGGCGGCGCCGACCGGCAAGGCCTGGGCGGCGGACGCGCCTGCGGGCTCCTACACCCACAGCGTCGGCGCGACCGCCCGCTACGTGGACCTGGATTATCGCGGCTCCCGCGGCCTCGTCCAGGAGTACAACGGCAAGCTGTATTACATCGGCCAAGGCGACGTCTGGGCCAGCGGAGAGAACGACAAGATGCTCTATGACCTCAAGGTCTGGGACATCGGGAGCACCGAGGAAGGCGGCTTGTTCAACTACGACTACAAGTCGTCGTTCAAGGGCTCGGCGAACTGGGACACGATGTCCCACCGCCAGCCGTTCATCAACAACGCGTACGTCTACAACGGGGTATGGACGGCCAATCCGTTCGTGACCTTCAAGACCCCGCAGAACGACGACTCGCTGTTCAAGCGCCACTCGGCGGACTTCGCCTTCGGTTGGTACTCGGACGCGAACGCGGCCCGCTGGATCGCGCTGGACTACTGGTGGGTCAACAAGAAGGGCGACCAGTCGTTCCGCTACGCGACCGGCAACGCGGCCGAGGCCTTCGTGGACAACACGAAGCACGACCTGACCGTCAGTCTCGGCCACGAGCTGACCGAGAACGGCGGCGTCAACCTCGACCTGAACCGGGTCGAGTTCCGCGACGACGCGTTCCCGGCGACGGTCGCCGGGACGCTGGTCAAGCCCAAGTACGGCAACAGCCAGATGAACGCGGGCGAGCTGAAGTTCCGCTACTCCCCGAGCAAGACGCTCGCCTTCACGGGAGCCTTCACGGGCCGCGAGCGGGAGAGCCTCCAGAACCTGTACAAGAACGACGTGGTGGTGGGCGCGCTGAACGCGTCCTACAAGCCGAGCCCGAAGCTCGGCCTCACCGCCCGCCTGTACACCCGCGCCAACCAGGTGAACGAGAACAACAAGTTCCAATCGTTCAACTCGCGGACCAACGACTCGCACCAGATCGACAAGACCACGGTGCGGGGCGAGTTGGGCGCGAGCTACAAGCTGCTGGAGAAGCTGGCGCTGAAGGCGGGCTACAAGCTCGACTTCAACCACCGCCGCGACGCGCCGACCGAGGAGTTCACCTCCCTGGCGACGTACCAGGACGGGACGGTGGTCCAGCCTTACGCGCAGAAGAACGCCGTGGCCCGCGAGGACGCCAAGCACGTCTTCAACGTGGGGCTGAAGGCGGAACTCCCGCTCGACGCCGAGGCCGAGGTCGCCTACACCCGGACCCAGGCCAACCGCGCGGCGTTCGAGGGGCTGCCGAACCGCAAGAACGAGTTCGACGGGGAGCTGATGTTCCCCCTGTCGCACGGGCTCGACCTGGCGCTGTTCGGCATCTACTCGGACGAGCAGAACAACCACTCGAGCCTGTCCAACTACCACGCCCAGAAGCACACGTACCGCGCGGCGCTGGATTGGGAGGGCAACTCCTGGGTGACGCTGGGGGCGGACTACTCGTACGACCTGGTCCGCTACATCACCGACGGCTGGTTCGGAACCTCCAACGCCCCGGTGGCGGGCGCCAACGAGGCCGGGAACCTCATCCACGAGAACGGGATGGTGAACAACATCATCAACAACACGGCCGGCGCCCACGTGCGGGTGCGCCTGCCGAAGGGGGTGGCGGTGCTGGGCAACGGCTCCTACACGTGGTCCAACTCCCACGTCAACGTGAACGGCCTCAACTCCAACGTGCTGAAGCCCTACACCACGGAGACGCTCGCCGGCGCGACGGTGAACGACCTCTACCCCGCGGACACGCGCATCGCCCGCGGCACGGTCGGCGTCGAGTACACGCCGGAGAAGTGGAAGAACTGGACCGCGCGCGCGAGCTACTCCATCGACGACTGGGTGGACAAGTACGATCCGAACAACAGCGGCCGCGCGAGCGTGTCGCAGGTCGGGCTCTCGGCGAAGTTCTAGGAGATCCCAGAAGCACCACGAGCCCCCGCGGCGCGCCGCGGGGGCTCGTTCTTTCTCAGACGGCCTTTTCGATTGCTATGATGTCGCGACGCCGCACCCGTTCCTGGAGGAACCCATGAAGATACTGACCCTCGCCGCCCTCGCCCTCGTCCTCGCCCCCGCCGCGCGCGCCGAGGACCTGTCCGGCACCGTCGCCGAGACGATGGACTCCGGCGGCTACACGTACATGCTGATCCAGACCCCCGCCGGCCAGAAGAAGTGGGCCGCCGTCACGCAGACCGCCGTCAAGAAGGGGCAGTCGGTCACGGTGTCCGGCGCGATGGACATGAAGGACTTCGAGAGCCCGACGCTCAAGCGCAAGTTCGACCACATCGCCTTCGGGATGATGGGCGGCGGCGCGGCGGCGCCGGCCGGCGACCCGCACGCGGGCCTGCCGAAGGGCCACGGCGCGATGGGCGGCGCTCCGGCCGCGAACCCGTCGCCGATGTCCCACGGCGGCCGCGCCGAGGTGAAGGGCCCGATCAAGGTCGCCAAGGCCGCGGGCGCCGACGCGCGCACGGTCGGCGAGCTCTACGCGCAGAAGAAGGCGCTCAAGGGGCAGACCGTCACGGTCGCCGGCAAGGTCGTGAAGTACACCCCCGACATCCTGGACCGGAACTGGGCCCACATCCGCGACGGCTCCGGCTCGGCCAAGGACGGCAGCGACGACGTCACCGTCCTGCTGAAGGACCAGGCCGAGATGGGCCAGGTCATCACCGTCCGCGGCAAGGTCGTCCTGGACAAGGACCTCGGCGGCATGTACAAGTTCCCCGTGGCGATCGAGGACGCCGTCCTCGTGAAGTGAGCGCCGCGTCGGGCGCGAAAAAGGCGGCCGGCTCGAGCGAGCCGGCCGCCTCTCTTTTCCCGCCGGATGAACGGGAAAAGAAAAAGCCCCTTTCGGGGCTTTCAAATCTGGTGGACCTGAGCGGGATCGAACCGCTGACCTCCTGCATGCCATGCAGGCGCTCTCCCAGCTGAGCTACAGGCCCGTGAGAGGCATTGTAACAGATTCGGGGGCCGCGCTCAACTGCGCGGCTACGGGCGCTCGTGGCGGAGCAGGCCGGAGCGGCGCGGGAGCGAGCCGGGGCCCTCCGAGAAGGAGGCCGGCACCGCGACCGCCGACGGC
>JACQBB010000027.1 GCA_016194625.1 Elusimicrobiota bacterium
AGCGCCGCGCGCAGGTCCGCGGGGCCGCCGCTCCGCCCGCCGCGCTCGCGCGCGAAGCGGCGCACCGCCGCGGCGAACGCCGCTCCCCCGGCCTCCGCGCGCAGGACGCGCAGGAACCAGACGCCGCGCCCGTACGACTGCGCGCCGGGAGGCGATCCCGCCAGCGCCCGCGGCGCGCGCGCCTCGGCGGCGAACGCGGCGCGCGCCTTCGCGTCCAGCGCGAGCGGGTCCGGCGCCGCGAAGTACGACGCCAGCGCCTCGGACAGCCACGCGTCCGCCGGCGACGGCGGCGCGACCCACGCGCCGAACCATTGATGGACCAGCTCGTGGGCGACCACCTCGCCGAAGCCCCCGTCGAGGACGCGCGCGTCGAAGCGCGGCGCGCCCGCGAACTCGTAGCCGTCGTTCGGCGGTCGCGGGACCGCGGCGAGCGTCAGCCGCGGCCACGGGTACGGCGCGCCGAACGCGTCGGCGAAGCGCGCGAGCAGGGCGGGCGCGGACGCGAACGCCGCGCGCGCGGCGGCCTCGCGCCCCTCCGGCACCCAGGCCTCGACGACGACCGGGGCGGAGGCGAGCGCCACGCGGGCGAACGGGCCGGCGTACAGCGCGGCCAGCGCCGGCGGGACCGGGACCGCGGACTCCCAGGCGAAGCGCGCGTTGCCGGGGAAGGCGTCGGGGCCGCTCGAGACCAGGACGCCGTTCGACGCCGCCGACCAGCCCTCCGGCACGACGACCGTCACGGACAGGAGCGGACGCGCGCCCGCGGGACGCGGGAACCAGCGCCCGCCGCCCTCGTCGTCGCCGCGGGAGTAGACCCAGCCGCCGGCGAACGCCAGGCCGGCCTCGGCGCCGCCGCGGAAGCCGACGCGCAGCTCTCCGGTCGCTCCGGGCGCCAGCGCGCGCGGCAGGTCCCACGCGCCGCCGCCGCGGGGGCGCGGGCCCTCCAGCGTCAGGCCCGCCGCGTCGAGCGCGACGGCGTCCGCGCCGCCGTCCGGCGCGCGCAGGCTCAGCGTCTCGACGCCGGAGAAGGCCCGCGCGGACGGGGCCACGACGACCTCGACCGCGGCCTTCTCGACGACGGCCAGGCGCGCGGCTCCCGCGGGCGCGGCGAGCAGGAGGGCCAGGGACAGCATCGCGCCATCCTATCACTTCTCCGCGGGCGGGATTTCCTACAATCCGGGACATGAGCCGAACGCGCCGCCTCGCCCTCGAAGGCCTGGCCGTCTTCCTCTTTTGCGCGGCGGTCCTGGCTTATCTCCAGTTCCGCACGCCGTTCCTGCCCGAGGAGGACGGCTACTACCACCTGAAGCTCGCGTGGGTCCTGCGCCACCGGGGCCTCCTGCGCGACGGCTTCCCGTGGGCGTGGTTCAGCCTGTGGCGCGAGGGCTTCAGCGACGGCAGCCCGCTGTTCCACCTGTGGCTGGTCCCGTTCACCTTCGGCGACCTGGCGTTCGGCGGCAAGCTCGCGACGGTCCTGCTCGGCGCGGCGATGGCGGCGAGCTTCTACCTGATCCTCGCGCTCAACGAGGTCCGCGCCCGCCTGTACTGGTTCTGCGTGTTCCTGCTCGGCGGCGGCTACTTCTGGTGGCGGATGATGATGCCGCGCCCCCAGGTCCTGTCGGTGCTGATGCTGCTGTGGAGCGTCCACTTCCTGCTCAACGGCCGCCGGCGCGCGTTCGCGCTGATGAGCTTCCTCTATCCGCTCTCGTACGTGGCGGCGTTCCTGCCCCAGGTCTTCTCGGTCCTGCGCTGGGCGTACCTGAAGGCCGTCGAGCGGCGCGACGAACGCCGGCTCGTCCTGACCGGCTTCCTGGCCTACGCGCTGGCGGTGCTCGTCCATCCGTACTTCCCGAAGAACCTGCGCTTCTTCTTCGTGCAGAACTTCTACGTGATGTACCTGGCGCTCACGCAGAAGGTGAACCTGTACCTGGCCGGCGAGTTCCTGCCGCTGGACACGCGCCAGTTCCTGGGCGCGCACGTCGTCGTCATCGCCCACCTCCTGGCGCTCGCCTTCGTCCTGGCCCACCGCCGGACCGCGCTGTCGGAGCGCACGCGCGCGCTGATGCCGATGGCCGCCGCCGCGGTCGCGCTGACCTGCGGCTCGAAGCGCTTCGTCGAGTACTCGGTGCCGCTGTGCGCGCTGCTGGCCGCGTTCCTGTTCACCGACCTGTCCCGCGGCTACGGCAAGGCCGAGTTCGAGCGCGACTGGGGCGCGGCCGGGCGGGCCGCGCTGCTCGTCCTGCTCGCCGCGCTGGGCCTGGCCGCCGGCGTCGAGGCGAGCATGCTGCGGGCCGACCTCTCCAAGGTCGCGCCGCCGCGCTTCGAGGCCCTGGCCCGGACGCTGAACGAGAAGGTCCCGCCCGGCGAGCTGGTCTACACCTGCGACTGGGACGAGCCGCCCGAGCTGTTCTTCTACGCCGACCGCTTCCGCTACCCGGTCATCATGGACCCGACCTTCATGTACTACTGGGACCCCGGCGTCTGGAGGAAGTGGTTCGACGTGGCCAACGCGCGGCTCACGCCCGAGGAGACGCGCCGGACGCTGACGGAGACCTTCGCGGCGCGCTACGGGCTGTGCGCGGCGAAATTCGCGCCCTTCCGCGCGCTCGTCGGGCGCGACCCGCGCTTCCGCGTGCTCGCCGAGGACGCGCACGGCTTCGTTTTCGAGCTGACGCCCGACCGCCCGCGCTGATTCCGCTGGACAGACCGCGGCGCGATATCGTACTTCCTCCTCAGAGGCCCCCATGCACGCCACCATCGAGATCGACTGCCCGAACCAGGACGAGACCGTCTCCCCGGGTCATTACACCTTCCGCATCAGCTCGTCCGAGGCGCTGGTCGAGGCCGAGATCTCGGTCGACCGCGGCCCGTGGAACTCCTGCCGCCACGCGTGCGGCCTGTGGTGGTACGACTGGGAGGCCGGACGGCACGGCGAGCACCAGGTCGCGGCCCGCGGGACCACGCGCCGCGGCGACGCGGTCAACTCGCACTTCCGCCGCTTCCTCGTCGGGCCCCGCCGCTGACCCCCTCCCGGCGGCGAGCCGGATTGTTGCTATTGTAATAGCGCCGCCCGGCCCACGCCCGGACGAGGAGGAACCATGCTCGCCAAAGACATCATGCGCAAGGACGTCGTGACCGTCACGCCGTACATGACCCTCAAGGAACTGGCGCAGACGCTCTGCGACGGCGGGATCACCGGAGCGCCGGTGGTGGACGGGGACGGGAAGATCCTGGGCGTCGTCTCGCAGACCGACCTGGTCCGCGCGGAGCGCGAGGCGTCCCCGAACGACGTCGGCTTCTACCACAAGGAGACCGACGAGTCGGCCACGGCCGCGGGCTTCCACTACGAGGACCCCGACACCCGCCGCGTCGAGCAGATCATGACGCCCGGCGGCCTGTCCTGCGACGTGGAGACGCCCGTCGAGGACGTCGCCCGCCTGATGCTGGCGCGGCGCATCCACCGCGTGCTGGTCACCCGCCGCGGCGCCCTCGTCGGGATCGTCACGACGATGGACATCATGCGCGCGTTCGTGATGGACAAGCCGAAGGCCGCGAAGAAGCACGCGCCCGCGCGCTGACGGCGTCCGGGCCGCTCGCGACTGGTATAATCCTTCCCCCATGTCGCGAGGGACCCTCGACCTGCTGCTGTTCGCGCTGCTCGCCGCCTTCTGGGGCGGCTCCTTCGTCGCGATCAAGTTCGTGGTCGCGGCCGTCCCTCCCGCGTTCGGCGCGTTCCTGCGCGTCGGCCTGGCGCTGGCCGCGCTGGCGGCGTACTTCCGCTGGGAGGGCAAGGACCTGCGCGCGGCGCCCGCGGCGCGCCGCCGCATGTGGCTGGCCGGGCTGTTCGCGCAGGGGCTGCCGTTCGCCGCGCTGTTCTGGGGCGAGCGGCGCATCTCGCCGGGCCTGGCCGGCATCATCAACGGGACGGTGCCGCTGTTCGCCTTCGTCTTCGGCCTGGCGGCCGGCGCCGGCGAGTCGTTCACGCGCCGCAAGGCCGCGGGCCTGCTGCTGGGCTTCGCCGGCATCGCGGTCATCTGCAGCCCGCTGCTGAGCTTCTCCGGCACGCGCGACGAGGTCCTGGGCACCGCCGCGGTGTTCCTGATGGCGGTGTTCTACGCGGTCGGCTCGCTGCTGACGCGCGCGCTCCTGTCCGGCCCCGCGAAGGCCGACTTCCGCGCCAACGCGTTCCACCAGACGAGCGCGGCCGTCGTCTTCCTGGCGCTGTGGTCGCTGGCGACCGAGGGCGCGCCGCCCTTCGGGGCCCTGCTGGCCTCGCCGTCGGCGCTGGTCTCGGTGGCCTACCTAGGGCTGTTCTCGACGGCGCTGGCGTTCCTCATCTATTTCCACCTGATCCGCGAGTGGGGCGCGGTGCGCGCGGCCGCGGTGACCTACGTGGTGCCGATCGTCGCGCTGTTCTGGGACTACCTGTTCTTCAAGAACGTCCCGCGCGGGTCCGAGCTGCTCGGCGTGCTGGCGGTGCTGTCCGGCGTGGTCCTGCTCAACGCGCCGGCCCGGCCGCCGCGCGCCTGACGCTCCCCTTCATCGACCCGGCCCGAATTGTGCTAATGTCAGGTTCCGGCCGCTTGTTTTTGGAATCTCGCCCACGGAGTCGACGACTCGAATGAAGAACCCATCGCTCACCTTCGGCGCCCTCCTCGTCGCGGCCTGCGCCGCCGCGATCCCCGTCCGCGCGCAGGTCGACGACGCCCGCGACGACGCCGGCGACGCCGCGTCCTCCGCCTACGACGCGTCCGCCTATCTGGACCCCGCGCACGTGATGGTCGGCGACATGATCGTCGACGTCGCCGCGGAAGCCCCGGCGGGGACGACCGAGGCGGGCTTCGCGCTCAAAGGCACCCCCCTCTGGCCGGGCGGGGTCCTCCCCCTCGCGTTCGCGCCGCAGTACACGCCGCAGGAGAAGGCGATGGTGTTCTCCGCGTGCGCGCAGTGGAGCCGGCGCGCGAACGTCCGCTGCGTCGCGCGCACGAACGAAGCCCGCTTCGTCAGCGTGATCAAGGACCCGAACTCGCCCGCCTGCTACGCGCACCTCGGCTACAACCCCTACGGCGGACAGATGTCCCTGAACCTCGGCCCGGCCTACTGCTGGCAGCAGCCGGGCGGACGCATCATGCACGAGCTGGGACACCTCCTGGGCCTGCGGCACGAGCAGACGCGCCCGGACCGCGACCAGTTCATCACGATGCGCTGGGAGAACATGCAGGCCGACGCCTCCGCGCGCGCCCAATACGAGAAGGTGACCGGACAGCCCCGCGCCAGCCGGTACGATTTCGAATCGATCATGCACTACGGGCCCGGGCAGTGCGGCCTCCAGGGCCGCCCCGCGTTCACCCTGAACGCCGGCTACGAGAAGTTCGCGCGCGCCGTCGGCCAGCGCAAAGGCCTCTCCCAGCTCGACGGCGAGGTGATGGCCTCCCTGTACGGCGCGCCCGGAGCCTCCTCGGACCTCGTCGCGTCCGACGCGTCCGGCGAGACGGCGCAGGAGCTGGTCGCGGACGCGGCGTCGGAGCCGGCGGCGGACCCCGTCTCCGTCGGGCAGCAGCTGTACGCCGAGGAGGAGGCCGACAAGGCCCCCGCCGACGCCGCGAGCCTGCGGGAGCTCCCCCTGCTCGCCTGGACCCTGGAGCTCGCGACCGACGCGCAGTACAAGGCCTGGCGCGACGGCGTCGCCCCGTCCGCGGAGGCGGCCGGGTTCCTCAAGCCGGCGCGCGCGGAGGCGCTGCGGGAGTGCTACGCGACGCTCGCCCGCGCGGCGCTGAGGAAGACCCCGGCGTGCGCCCAGGCCGACGCCTTCCTCAAGGGGCAGCCCGGCGCCGGGCAGGCCTCGCTCGAACCGGCGGTCTACCCCCTGGGCCGCTGGCGCCGGGAGCTGTGGAAGAAGGTCTCCTACGGCGCGGTCAAGTCCAAGGCCGCGCTCGCGCTCGCGGTCAGCCACCGCAAGGCCGCCGGCCTCTGGAACGACGGCAAGCTCTGCGAGGCGGCGGAGATCTTCGCGAGCCTCTCTCCCCGGGCCGGGGCCGCGGCCCCGGCCGCCAAGCCCGCCGCCAAGACCGCCGCGAAGCCCGTCGCGGCGGCCCCGGCGTCCGCGAAGCGCGTGAGCCCCTTCGGCCGCCGCAAGGACGCCCTGGCGATGCTGCTCCGCGCGCTCAGCGCGCCCGGCTCCGACCGGGTCTACCGGCGCTTCTACCCCCGCGCGGCGATCTTCTCGAAGATGGACGCCGCCTGCAAGGCGCGCTACTCGTCGCGCGCGGAATTCCTGCGCTCGACGGCCCTGAGCCTGGCCGCGTTCGAGTACCGGGAATGCATCCAGTCGGGCGCGGACGCCCCGACGCGGAAGACGGCGAAGGAGGCGATCGAGCGCTTGAAGAAGGACGGGGCCGCGCCTCTCCTCCTCGACCCGTACCTGCAGTCCCCGCGCTCCTGCCTGACGGACCTCAAGGACGGCGACGCGGCGCTCTCGGACATGGACGCGGACGTCGACGCCTCCGACCGCCCCGCGGCGAGGACGACGGTCTCCGAGGCCGGCATCCGGAAGTGGCTCACGATGACCGAGAGCGTCTCGCGCATCTCGATGAAGTCGGACCTCAAGACGGCGGACCGCGTCCGCGCGCACTGCTCCCTGGCGCGCGGCTACGAGCGCCTGGGCGCGATGTACGCGGCGCTGAACGCCGCGGGCGCGAAGGACCTCGAAGAGGCCGCGGACGCGGACCAGGACCAGGCGCCCGTCCTGTCGGACGAGCAGTCGCTGGACGCGCTCGACCAAGCCGCCCCCGCGGACTCCCCCGAGAAGGACGCCGCGCGCGAATGAACCGCGCCGGACGACGATGAGACGATCGCTCGCCGTCGGTCTCTCGCTGGCCGTGGTCGTGAACGCGGCGCCGCTGCGCGCGCAGACGGAGCCGGCGGCGGACACGGACGCGTCCGCCGTCGCCGCAGACGCGGGCGCCGACGCCGCGGACGCCGCCGAGGAGCAGGACCCGCTCGCGCGCCTGACGGCGCTGGAGATGGAGGCCGCCGACGACGAGGCGGGGCAGGACGCGCTCGCGCAGGCCGAGCAGGACGCCCTCGACGCCGAGGACCAGGCGGAGGCCTCGGACGCCGACGCGGACGCCGCCGATCCCGCGCGCGACCCGCGCGCGTGGCGCGCGCTCGCGCAGGCGCGCCTGACGCGCCTGGCGCGGGTCGTCGAGGCCTATCGCCATCCGGCGCAGCTCGCCGAGCCCGGGTTCCAAGCCCTGGTCCGGAAGATCGTCCCCGCGCCGCTCGCCGACCGGATGGGCGACCGGCGCCGGGCCCTCGAGGCCG
>JACQBB010000356.1 GCA_016194625.1 Elusimicrobiota bacterium
CGAAGGGCAGGAACATCAGGTAGCCGTCCTGGGCGAACGAGCGGCCCTCGGCGGCCAGGCCGCAGTAGTCGGCGGCGTCCACGCGCTCCCACGCCCGCTCCGCGCGCTCCAGCCAGTCGGCCCACAGCTCGACGCCCCGGGACCAGTCCTTGTCCGAGAGCTTCGGCCGCAGGGCGTCGAGGCGCTCGGCGTACGAGAAGGGGTCGCGGCCGCGCGAGATCTCCAGGATGTGCGTCTCCGGGCGGACGAACAGAGTCCGGGCCTCGGCGACGAACAGCTCCTTCTGGACGCGCGCGCGGCCGGCCAGGTCCTTCACGCGCTCCTCGCGCGCCGACAGGTCCGCCTTGACGGCGTCGATCAGCGCCGAGGTGCAGGCGGCGGGCACGGGCTGCAGCGGCTCCGAAGCGGAGCCCGGGAACGAGAACCAGACGGCGAGCGCGACCGCCCTCATGCGTCGAGTATATGAGAAAATGAGGCCATGGCCCTCGCCCTCGAGACCAAAGGTCTGACCAAGGACTACCGCTCCCCCGTGAAGGACCCGGGACTGTGGGGCGGGGTCAAGGCGCTGTTCGACCGCCGGTACAAGGACACGCGCGCGGTGGACGCGGTGTCGTTCAAGATCGAGGAGGGCGAGCTCGTCGGCTTCCTGGGCGCCAACGGCGCGGGGAAGACGACGACGTTGAAGATGCTGTCGGGGCTTTTGACGCCGACGTCCGGCGAAGCGACGGCGCTCGGGCATGTTCCCTGGAAGCGGGAAGCGTCCTTCCAGCGCAAGATCTCGCTCGTCATGGGCCAGCGGACGCAGCTGTGGTGGGAGATCCCGGCGATCGAGACCTTCAAGCTCAATCAGGCCATCTACGGCATCCCCGAGGCCGACTTCAAGATCCATTTGGACGAGCTGGTGGACCTGCTGGAGCTGGGCGACCATCTCCAGGTGCCGGTGAAGAAGCTCTCGCTGGGCCAGCGCATGCGCGCGGAGATGGCCGCGGCCCTTCTGCACCGGCCCAAGCTGCTCCTGCTCGACGAGCCGACGATCGGCCTCGACGTCGTGATGCAGAAGAAGGTGCGCGAGTTCGTGAAGGCGTACAACAAGCGCAACGGCGCCACCATCATGCTCACCAGCCACAACATGACCGACGTGGTCGAGCTGTGCGAGCGCGTCATCGTCATCGAGCGCGGCCGCCTTCTGTACGACGGCCGCCTGGACCGGCTGGTCGAGCGCTACGCCGACCACAAGATCGTGAAGGTGCGGTTCACCGCGCCCGTCGGGGCCGAGGACCTGACGCCCCTGGGGAAGGTGGTGAACGCCGGCGGCGAGACCGCGACCATCGAGGTCCCGCGCGACAAGGTCGCCGCGGCGGCCGCCGCGCTGCTGCGCTCGTATCCCGTCGCGGACCTCAACGTGGAGGACGTGGACATCGACGACATCGTGCGCCGGCTGTTCACGCACTCGTGAGGAAGTACCTGCGCGCGTACTCGATCTCCCTCCAGGAGACGCTCCAGCGCCGGTCCACGCTGGTCATGGACCGCATCTGCGGCTTCGCCGTCGTGCTCAGCCTGTTCTCGTTCTGGAGCGCCCTGCTCGGCGACAAGCCGACCTTCCTGGGCTACACGCGGCCCGAGATGCTGACCTACGTCCTGCTCATCAACGTCCTGCGCTCGTTCGTGTTCACGGGGCGCGGCTGGATGCTTGTCGGCGAGATCTCGTCCGGGCGCATCTCCTCGTACCTGGTCCGTCCGATCTCCTATCACGGCTACGCTCTGGCGCTCGACCTGGCCCAGAAGACCGTCCACGTGGCCTCCGCCTTCCTGGAGGTCGGCCTGCTCGCCCTGCTGATCCGCGGGGGGCTGTTCGTCCCGCGCGACCCGGCGACCTGGGCGCTGTTCGCGCTGTCTGCGTGCCTGTCGTCGCTGATCTTCTTCTTCATGGAGTTCATGATCTCGTCGCTCGCGTTCTGGACCTCCGAGTCGGGCGGGCCGCTGTTCTGCTTCGAGCTGTTCCTGGCCTTCGCCGCGGGCGCGTTCTTCCCGCTGGACGTCCTGCCCGACGCCCTGCGCCGGGCGCTGTCGGCCACGCCGTTCCCGTACATGGTCTACTTCCCCGCCCGGGTCTTCCTGGAAAAGGTCCCGCACGCCGAGGCCGCCCGCCTGGTGGCCGTCGAGGCGGGCTGGTTGGCGGCTTTCGCGGCCTGCGCGCTGGCGGTGTGGCGCGTGGGCGTGCGCTCCTACGCCGCGGAGGGCGGATGAGCGAGGGCGCGCGCAAGTACCTGCGCATCTGGCTGCGCACGGCGTCCATGGCCATGCAGGCCCAGCTCACCTACCGGCTGGGCTCGTTCGGCTTCCTGCTGGGCAAGATGATCCGCCTGCTGTTCTTCTTCGCCTTCGTCATCGCCATCTTCAGCCACGTCGAGACCGTCGCCGGCTACAGCCTGGTCGAGACCGCGCTGTTCTTCCTGACCTACAACCTCGTGGACATGATCGCGCAGATCTTCTTCCGCGGCGTGTACGGCGCGCGGCGCAC
>JACQBB010000357.1 GCA_016194625.1 Elusimicrobiota bacterium
CACGGCCGCGATGATCGGACGCTCCTGGGGCAGCACCGCCTCGCGCTCCACGATGGAGGCCAGGACGAGGGCCTCGTCGAGCGACAAGGACGGCTTCGGCGACGCCGCCGCGTAGGCCGCGGCGATCTCGCGGTCGAAGGTCTCGACCATGCGCGCGGCGGCGCGGTCGGCGCCGTAGCCCGGGGGAAAGTGATAGGTCGAGGGGAACAGGCGCCCCTCGAGCTTGCGCAGGCGGACGTAGGCCTCGAAGTCGCGCATGTCGGCGACGCCGTCGGAGGCCAGGCGCTCGGCGATCTGGCGGGCGCGCCAGCCCTCGGGGATGACGACCTTCACGTCGTCGGTGAGGCCGAGCGTCAGCTTGCGCACGACCGTCGTCGGCCACTCGTGCACGCGCAGGGTGTAGGCGCCCGGCTTCAGCTTCCGGTCGAAGCGCGTGACCTTGAGCAGGAGGCGGAACAGGGGGACGGAGACGACCACGCGCTTCTCGCCGAGGAGCTCGGCGGTCTGGCGCGCGCTCAGGCGCTCCGGGATCTCGACGCGGACGGCCGCGCCGGGCTTCAGCGCGAGGAGGAAGAGGAGGACGCCGAGGACGGCGGCGCCCGCGAGGCCCGCGAGGAGGCCGCGCTTCACGGGCGGCGGTTCTCGGCCCGGCGCAGGACCGCGCGCACGCGCGCGAGCAGCTCCTGGGACTTGAACGGCTTGACGACGAAGTCGTCCACGCCGAAGTGCAGGGCCTCGAGCTCCTCGTCCGAGGTCTGCTTGACGGTGAGCATCAGCACGGGGATGTCCTTGAGCGCCGGGACCGCGCGCATCGCGCGGCAGAAGTGCTCGCCGTCCATCTTGGGCATCATCCAATCCACCAGGACCACGTCGGCCGGCTCCTTCTTCAGGAGCTCCAGGCCCTCGGCCCCGTCGGCGGCCGCGCGGACCTCGCAGCCGGCGCCCCGCAGGACCTCGGCCGTGATGATCCGGTAGTCCTCCTCGTCGTCGATGACCAGAGCCTTGATCGCCATGTCGCCTCCGCGGTCAGTCCGCGACCTTCAGTGAGAACAGGATGCGTGCGCCTTCGCCGGGCGCCGAGCGGACCTCCACGCGTCCGCCGTGCTGGTCGACGATCGACTTCACGATGTACAGGCCCAGGCCGGTGCCCTTCGGCCCGGCCACGCCTTCCACGACGTTGCGGCCCTGCGAGAACGGCTTGAACAGCGCGGCCTGGTCCTTCGCGTCCATCCCGCGGCCGGTGTCGCCGACGACGACCTCGAGCCAGCGGCGGTCCTGGTCGCGCACGACGCCCGCCTCGATCCAGACGCGCCCGCCGGACGGCGTGAACTTGAGCCCGTTGGCGACCAGGTTCACCAGGACCTGGCGGATGCGGTCGACGTCGCCCATCACCGGGGGCGACGACAGCGCCAGGTTCTCGACGGTCACGTTCTGGGCGCGGGACTTCGCCTCGAAGAACTGGACGACCTCGGCCGCGACCGGCGCGAACTCCATGCGGCGCAGGACGCACTCCATCTTGCCCTGCTCGATCTTGGCGACGTCGAGGAGGTCGTTGATGAAGCGGTTGAGGCGGTGGACGTTCGCCTCGATGCGGCCCATGTACTCGACGGCCTGGGCCAGCGCGGCGGGGTCGCCGGAGACGACCTTCTCGTGGATGAGGGGCAGGAAGCTCTCGATCGCGCCCAGCGGCGAGCGCAGCTCGTGCGTGACCGAGGACACGAAGTTCTTCTTCGCGGTGTCCAGGTCGGCCAGGCGGACCGACATCTTGTTGAAGACCTGGACGAGGGAGCCGATCTCGTCCGCGGAGTCCCACTCCAGCATCACGCCGAGGCGCCCCTCGCTGATCTGGTCGGCCATCCGCGCCAGCGCGGACAGCGAGCGCGAGAGCTGGCGGGCGAACAGGACGGACAGGAACAGGCTGATCAGGGCGGTCGCCCCGCCGACGATCGCGAGGATCTTGATCATCCGGCGCTGGGTCTCCCGCACGGAGAGGCGGAGGACGTCCTGGTCCACGCCGAAGAAGACCTCGACGGCGCGGTCGGCCGCGGCGGGGTCGGAGACCGTCACGCGGCGCTCGACGACCTTGGCGCCGGGCGCGGGGGCGCCGAGGCTCTGCGTGACGCTCTTGGCGCCCTTGTGCCACACGGTGCGGGCGTAGGAGAGGGCGGGGAACTGGACCTTCAGGAAGTTGAGGTAGCTGAGGAGCTGGACCTCGTCCTTCTGGATGAGCGCGTCGGTGGCCGTGCGCGCCACCGCCAGGCGGATCTGTGACTCCGCGCGATCGACGTCGCGCTCGCCCAGGCTGCGCTGGACGACGAAGACGCCGTAGGCCAGCAGGAGGAGGGAAAAAACCTGCAGGAGCAGCGTCTGGAGGATCAGGCGCACCCGGATGGTCATCGACGGGGAAAATACCATATTCCCGCGGGGCCCGGGAACGGGACTCCAACCCCTCCGGAAACGCGCGATATTCGCAGGTTTTCGATTTCCGTATTGAATATTTAACAGCGGGGGGGTATCCTGCGCGGTATATGAGTAATAAGGAAAAGGACCCCTCCCTGGAACCCGCCTTGAAGGACGTGGAGAACATCCAGAGCCTGGACACGGCCCGGATGGCCCTGCGCTGGGCGCTCGAGCGCATGCGCGCGCTGGAGCGCCGCGTCGAGGAGGTGGAGCGGGACGCCAAGACCGCCGGGGACGCCTCCGCGCGCGCCGCCGCCGAACTGGAGGCCGCCCGCGACCTGCTGACCCGCCGCGCGTCCGAGGCCGCCGAGCGCGAGCGCTACTACGCGAAGGTCGAGGAGTACCTGACCCTGAAGGTCGCCGGCGGGCTCTCGCCCGCGGCGCTCGCCCAGCGCGAGGCCCGGCTCGAGGCGCGCGAGGCCGAGCTGCAGAAGCGCGAGGTCGAGACCGAGGCGAAGGTCGCCGAGGCGCGCCGCCGCGCCGAGGCCGAACTGCGCCGCTTGACCGCCGAGGCCGCCGCGTCGGCCGACGCGCGCGTCGCGCAGCTCCGGACCGAGCACGAGTCCCGCGCGGGCGCCCGCGACCGCGAGTTCTCCGAGCGGCTGGTGGCCCTCCACGAGAAGGAGGCCCAGCTGAACGCGTTCGAGAAGTCGCTCGCCGAGCGCCGCCAGCGCTTCGAGGAGTTCCACGCCGCCCAGCGCGCCGCGCTGGACCGCGAGGCGCGCTCCATCAACGCCGCCGCCGCCGACCAGGCCGAGTTCCTCGAGCGCCGGGTCGAGCAGGCCCTCGCGCTGCGCATGACCGCGCTGGAACGCGCCGCGCAGGCCGAGAAGCAGAGCCTCTTGGACGAGGTCGCGACCTGGCGCGGCAAGGCGCGCGAGCACCTGCCGGCGCTGCTCGACGCCCAGCACCGCGCCGCCGACGCCGAAGAGAAGCTCGCGCGCGTCGCCGAGGAGAACCGCATGCTCCTGCAGGTCAAGTCCGCGCTGACCGAGGAGCTGACGCGCTGGCGTTCCGAGGCGCAGAACGACCTGCCCGCCCTGCTCGCGACGGTCCGCCGCGCGGTCGAGGCCGAGGAGGAGGTCAAGCACCTCGAGGTGGAGCTCGCCTCCGCCCAGCACCGCGCCGAGGAGCTCCAGGCCCAGCTGCTGTCCGAGGACCTGGGGCACCAAGGCCGGGTCAAGGAGCTCTCGCGGCTGGAGGCGGCGCTCGCCGCCAAGCTGCGGGACGCCGAGCACGAGCTGTTCCGGCAGTACGACGCCTGGCTGGCGCGCGAGGACGAGCTGCGCCGCCGCGACCAGGACTGGCGCCTGGAGGCCGAGGCCCGCCGCCAGGCCGTGGACATGCTCCGGGGCGAGATCCTCGCCCAGCGCACCGAACTCAACAAGACGATCGCCGAGTATCGCGCGAAGGCCGAGTCGCTCGCGCAGAAGACCGAGGGGGGAGACCGATGAATGCCGACCGAAGCAAGACTTTGACCGCGCTGGGACAGATCTGGGAGCGCCTCGACGCGCTGTGCCGCAGGCTCTGGGACGAGAACTCCGCCGCCGCCGTCGAGGCCCAGGCGATCCACGAGGAGTTCAAAGGAGAGGTGCACCGGGTCGAGTCGATGATCGCCAACGTCGACGAGCTGCGCGCCCACGACCGCTCCGCGCACGAGGAGGCGATGGCCGGCCTGAGGCGCCAGTACGAGCTGGAGATCGCGGCGCTGAAGAAGCGCGTCGAGCTCCTGGACAAGGGCGTCTCGGAGCGCGACGCGCGCATCGACGGGCTCCTCACGACGATCGCCCGCAAGGAGGAGGAGAACCTGGAGTTCCACGCGCAGGTCCTGCGGATGTCCGCCTCCAGCGACGAGACCAAGTCGAAGAAGATGGAGGAGTTCTATCAGGAGCTCGTGAAGAAGGAGACGCAGATGGAGGCGGCCTGGGCCCAGCGCCACAAGGCGCTGGAGTCCGAGCACACCCATCTCCAGCAGATCCTCGCGTCCAAGCAGACCGAGCTCGACGCCTGGGAGAAGCGCCGCCTCACTCAGGAGGAGGCGCTCAAGCGCCGCGACATGGACTCCGAGCTGAAGGCCCAGCAGCTCGCGCTGGAGTACCGCAAGAAGCAGGCCGAGATCGAGGACCTCAAGAAGGGACTCCAGGCCTCGATCACGGAGCTGGTGCGGCAGTATCAGTCCCGCCTGCGCGGCGCGGACGCCGCGGCCGCGCCTCCTCAGAACCCGCGCTGACATGCCCACGGCCGAGGAGGACTTCGAACTCGTCCTGAGGCGCTGCCGCGAGAGCCTCTCCGCGATCGAGCTGACGGTCCCCGGACTCGACGCCGGCGCTCCCCGCGCCCCGCTCTTCCCGCGTCTTGAACTGGAGCCGGAACCGCCGCGCCCCCGGGCGGCGGCCCCGCCGCCGGCGCCCGCGCCGCTTCCCGTCGTCGCCGCGCCTCCGCCCGTCGTCGCCGCGCCTCCGCCCGTCGTCGCCGCGCCGCCGCCCGCGCCCCCGACCGCCGCCCCGGAGGCCGAGGACGAGGTCTTTCCGCCCCCGTCGCTGGCGCCCCGCGCCGCGGCGAAGCCGCCCGAGCCGCCCCGGAGCGCCCCCGCCTCCGGCCCCCGCGGCCGCCGGAACGCGGCGCTCGCGGCCGCCGCCGCGGCCGTCCTCGCCGCGGGCTTCGCCGTGCTCCGTCACGCGCGCTCCGCCGACCGGCCCGTCGCGATCCCGCTCGAGCGGCCGGTCGACGCCATCGTCGTCCGTCCGGAGCGTCCCGACATCCTGGTCGCCTCGGGAGGCGAACTGCTCACGCTGTCCCGCGCGGGCCGGACGCTGGGGCGCCAGCCGCTCGACGGGCCCGTCGCGGACATGGACAAGGACCAGGACTCGCTGTGGACCGTCGACGGCCGCACTCCGACGCTGACCGAGCGCCGCGACGGCGCCCGGCCGGTCCGCTACGACCTCAACCACGTCCCCACGGCCCTGGTCGTGCAGCAGCAGACGCTGTGGACGGCCGACCGCCCGGCCCACGCCCTGCACCAATACCTCGTCAGCCGCTCGATCCTGGGCACCATCCTCCAGCCGATGGACCGCGTGGACCTGGCGGGCTACGACGTGGAGAGCTTCGGCCTGGACGCCCAGGGCGACCTCTGGATCGTGGACGCCCTCGGCCGGCGGCTGGTGCGGTTCCGCTCCGTCGCCGGGACTTTTCAGCCCGTGGGCTCCGCGCCGCTGTCGCCGTTGATGGGGCCCGCCGGGACGCTGCGAGGGCTGTTCGTCGAGTCCGGCGGCCTGTGGCTCGCCGGCAACGGGGAGGGCGGCTCCGTCCTGCGCCGCATCCCGTTCTCCGCGCTGGACTGGGAGACCCCGCGCTGAGGAGCCGCCGCGCCCGCGGCGGCTCCCCGGTCGCGGCCCCGGCCTAGCGGTCCTTGCCGGTCTGCATCATCTCCGCCTGGACGCGCTGGTAGGCGCGCTGCGCCGGAGCGTAGTTCTCGTCGATCTGCAGGCAGCGGCGGAACGCCTCGCGCGCCTCGAGCAGACGGCCCTGGGCGTACAGCTCGACGCCCGCCTCGTAGAGCTTCTCGACGTCCTCCGGCCCGCCCGCGGGGCGGGCGGGGCGCTGGGCGACGGCGGGGCGGGACTCCTTGTCGACGACCGCCTTCATCGCCGCGATGTAGGACTTGAGCTTCGCGCGCTCGGCCTCGTCGGTCTCGAGCGCGTAGGCCGCGCGCAGCGACTTCAGGGCCTCCGCGTGCTTCTTGAGCGCGTGGTACGCGCCGGCCTGGCGCTTGTAGGCCTGCAGGTTGCCCGGGTCCATCGCGATGACCTGGTCCGCGAGCTTGACCACCTTGTCCCACTCCTGCTGGAAGAACGAGACCTCCATCAGCGCCGAGGTGGACTCCAGGATCCGCTTCAGCGCGTCCGCGCCGCTGGGGACCGCGGCGCTGGAGGCCGCGACCGCCGGGGCCGCCGCGGCGGGGGAGGAGACGGCGACCGCCGCCGGGGCGACGGCGGCCGCGGTGGAGACGACCGGCGCGGGCGCGCCGAGCTTGGCCTCGAGCACCCGGATCAGCCCGTCGAGCGCGGCCGAGGGCTTCAGCGCGCGCGCGTTCGCCAGCGACGCCAGCGCCTCCTGATCCTTGCCCGCGATGAACTTCATCACGCCGTCGTGCGTCGCGGCGCCGGGCGCCTCGCGCAGGTCGGCGGAGATGTCCGGGAAGTAGGCCGCCGCGGTGCGGTAGCGCTCGTCCAAGCCCGCGAGGACCGGGTCCTTGGGCGCGAGCGACGCCGCCTGGCGCGAGCGCTCGTGCGCGTTCGAGAAGCGCCCCAGCTGGGCCTCCGCGTCGGCGTCGCGCATCAGCAGGTCGATGGCCTTGCGCTTGTAGGCGACGAGCTCCGCGGCCTGCTTGTCGAACTCGGGGGTGCCGACGGGCGCGGCCGCGGCCAGGTTCTCGAGCAGCATGTCGCCGAGCAGCTGGTCGGCCTGGCGGGGGGCGCCGAAGCGCCAGGTGAGGCCGACGCGGTGGGTGCCGGCGGTCTGCGTCAGGCCGCCGACCGGGATCGCGAAGCCGTAGTCGAACTGCATGCGGTGGATCTTGTAGGAGACGCCGGTCGCCAGCTGGCGGTAGTCGCGGCTGCCGAAGCCGATGCCGCCGCGCACGCCGAAGGAGCCGTACAGCAGGGTCGGCAGCCACTTCTCGGCCGCGACCGACACGCGCTTGTCCATCGAGCCGTCCGGGGCGGCCAGGAAGCCCACGTCGGACGACAGGGTCGTGAACGGGGTGCGGTACGCGCCGCCCAGCTTGATGTTGCGGCCCAGCTTGTCGGTCGAATCCGGGGAGAAGGCGACGTTCGGCTCGAGCGCGTGCTGGACCTCGAGGCCCAGGTTCCAGCGCGGCTTCACGCGCCACAGGACGCCCAGGTCGCCGTCGAAGTTCGTCTTCGAGGTGTGCGCCAGGACGGGGTCGGCGCCGCCGGTGGCCACGCCGGTGTTCGACAGGGAGTTGGAGGCGACCGAGGTCCCGCCGAGAGAGCGGTTCAAGAACTTGGCGGACGCGCCGACGAACACGGGGTCGGGGCGGTCCTCGCGCGTCAGCATGCGGCCGTACGACGCGAACAGGCTGGACTCCCGGTACAGGCTGTCGAGCGTGAAGTAGTTGAACGCCGCGCCGACCGTGCCGTTGCGGCCCTCGGCCAGCGGATGCGCGTAGGCCAGGAACGAGTTCTGGATGTTGGAGCCGTCGGACAGGCCGGTGAGCAGGCGGGTGTAGGAGGTGCCGAACTCGCGGCGGTCCAGGGTGGCCAGGCCGGCGGGGTTGTAGTACACCGAGTAGACGTCGTCGGCCACCGCCGTGTAGGCCGTGCCGAGGCCGGTCGCGCGCGCGGAGACGCCCACGTCGTCGTAGGCCGCCCGCGCCGGACGGGGCAGCGAGGCGAGGACCAGCGTCAAGGCCAGGGCGGCGCGGGCGCGGCGGCTCATGCTCCTTGAGTATGCCTTTCGGGGGGCCGCGGCGCCGCTCCCATTAGCGAGGAAAATGCGAATTCCGGGGGACAGGTTCTTCATGGCTTATCTCACCACGATGAGGGTGCCGGTATACACCTTCTGCTCGGCCGAGACCCGGTAGATGTAGACGCCGCTGCCGACGACGGAGCCGTTCGAGCGGCCGTCCCAGGTCAGGTACTGCGCCGACCCGGGCAGCGCCCCGGCGGCGCAGCCCGGGACGCCGCCGACGACCTGCTGGCGGGGTCCCAGCGTCGCGACCTCGGCGCCGAGCAGCGAATAGACCCGCCCCGACGCGTCGGAGTCCGCCGGGTCGTCGAAGCAGAAGAACGCGGCGTCGTTGCGTCCGTCGCCGTTGGGCGTCAGCACGCGCGACAGGGGGCCGAACCAGCGGAAGCCCGCGCTCTGCGCGAACACGCCCACCGCCAGCAGGACGACGGCCGCCAGCGCGGCGCCGACCGTCACCACGATCTCCGTCTTCTTCGCGTTCTTCATATGTTCTCCGTTATCTCGCCACGACGATGCTGCCGGTGAAGGTCTTCCCGTCGCCGGTGATGCGGTACACGTACACGCCGCCGCGCACGGGCGCGCCGTTCATGCGGCCGTCCCACGTCAGGGTGTTCGGCACCAGGCCGGACGTCATGTCGGCCACGAAGGCGCCCTGCAGGTCGAAGACCTTGCCGACGGGCACGACGTTCTTCGGACCGGGGTCGTACGAGAAGATCAGGGTGTCGTTGCGGCCGTCGCCGTTCGGCGTGATCACGCGGCTGGCCAGGTTCGAGACGTCGAACACGGCCCCGGCGGAGCGCGCCTGCGCGCGGACCTGGTACACGCCCAGGTTCGGCGACTGCACGGTCACGGTCTGCGCCACGGCGTCCACCTTGCCGTACATCTTCACCCATTGCGCGCCGTTGTACCAGTACGCGCCGAGGTCGGACGGGCTGACGGCCCCGCCGGCGGGGGCGAGCGACGCCGGCGCGAAGCCCGAGACCGGCGCGGTGTCGACGACCGGCGCGCCGGCGGCCATGTCGAAGTGGAGGACGATGCGCGCGGGCTTGGGCAGCGTGTAGCCCTTCAGCTCCGAGCCGCCGTCCTGGTAGGCGCGCCACTGGACCGACTGGAACACGCCGTTGCCCACGTCCTGCGGACGGCGCGAGCTGACGACGCGGACGTCGGAGGCGCCGCCGGCCGCGGCGATCAGCGTGGACGCGGAGGCGTCGTCCAGGACGAGGGCCGACTTGCAGTCGTCGACGAAGAAGTCCCGCTCGCCGAGCGAGGAGATCGTCGGGCCGACGTTCGAGGCGCCCGCGGTGTTGAACGACAGCAGGTGGTAGTAGTAGTTGGCGCCGCCGGTCGCGTCGGTCAGCGCGGCGCCGGTCGCCGGCAGCGTGGACACGAGCGTGTAGGACGGGTTGCAGATGTCCGTCGAGCGGTACACCGAGTATCCGCCCAGCTCGTCGACGGTCGGGGTCCCGGCGCTCAGGAACGCCTCGCCGTCGTTGAAGCGGCGCACCGGCGTCCAGGCGAAGGTCACCGCGGCGCTCGACGGGGCGACGGTCACGCCGATCGGCTCCATCGGCGGCAGGTTGAACGGCGAGACGGAGACCGCGGCGCTGGGAGCGCTGACCGCGCCGTCCAGGGCCTTGGCGACGAGCTTATAGTAGAAGGTCGCGGAGGCCGCCAGCGGCTTGTCCACGAACGAGAGGCCGGTGGTCGTCGTGACCTGGACGTAGCCGAAGGCGGCGTTCGTCGAGCGCAGCAGCGCGTACGCCGCCAGGCCGACGCCCTGCTGGAGCGGCGGCAGCGGGTCCCAGGTCAACGAGGCCGACAACAGGCCCCCGCGGCCCAGCAGGCCGGTGGGAGCGGACGGGGTCGGACCGCTCGGCGTGACCACCGTCAGGACGTTCGACGGCGCCGCCGCGGAGCCGTCGGCGCCGAGCGCGACGACCTCGAAGTAGTAGGTGACGCCGCCGGTCAGGCCCGCCAGCGCGGCTCCGGGCGCCGTCACCGTCGACGCCGCGGCGAAGGCGATCCCGTCGGTGCTGCGCAGCACGACGAACGGGCTGCCGAGCGGGTTGCCGTTCGGGCTCCACGCGAGGCCGACCGTGGACGAGGACACCGCGGTCGTGGACAGGCCGACCGCCGGGGCGGCGAAGGTGACCGTCGAGCCGAGCGGGACGAAGGCCGAGCAGCCGCCGCTGCACGCCGACACCGAGAGGAAGTAGGTGGTGTTCGGCGCCAGCCCCGCCAGGGTCGCCGTGCTCGACAGCGTGGTCGACGAGGCGGCGACCGGCGACGGCGGCAGCGCCGCCGAGGTCGAGGCGGCCAGCACGTAGTCGGTCGCGCCGGCCGCGACCGTCCAGCTCGCCGTCAGGGACGAGACGTACACGGCCGTGACGCCGCCGCCCGCCGGCGCGGGCGGGGGGCCGGGCAGGGTGACGACCGTCGCCGTGGTCGTGGACGGAGCCGGCGCGCCCGCCGATGCCGGAGCGCCAGCTCGCCACGCGCGAGACCGTCAACGCCACGGCGGCGCCGCTCACCGCCGGCCTGCTGCATTCGGGCTTCGCCGCGCAGGTCGCCCGGCGGCGCGACGAGACCGCCCTCATCGCCGACGGGCGCCGTCTCACGTACGGCGAGCTCGACGCCGAGGCGCGCGCCCTCGCGGGGACGCTGC
>JACQBB010000349.1 GCA_016194625.1 Elusimicrobiota bacterium
CCCGCGGCCGTCCGTCCCGAGGCCCCGCACGTCCCCGTCGCGGTCGTCGGCATGGACGCCCGCTTCGGCGCGCTGACCGGCCTGCGCGCGTATCAGGAAGCGGCGCTGAACGGCGCCGCCGCCCCTTCGGCCCCCGCGCTCGAGCGCTGGTGGGGCGCGCCCGCCGACCCCGCGCTGTCCGGCCGCTTCCTGCGCGAGGCCGGCTGCGAGGCCGCCGACTTCCGCATCCCGCCGAAGGAGATGGAGGAGATGCTGCCGCAGCAGCTCCTCGCCCTGCAGAGCGCCGCCGCCGCGATCGCCGACGCGAAGCTCCCCGAGGAGGGCCGCGACCGCGTCGGGACCTTCCTGGGCGTCGCCTTCGACATGGGCGTCACGCACTACGACTTCCGCTGGACGCTGGACGCGAAGGCCGACGAGTGGGCGCGCGCGAAGGGCTGGAGCCTGGGCCCCGCGGAGCGCGACGCCTGGCTGAAGAGCCTGCGCGACGCCGCCGGCCCCGCGCTGACGGCCAACCGCGTGATGGGCGGCCTGGCCTCGGTCGCCGCCAGCCGCGTCGCGCGCGAGTTCCGCCTGGGCGGGCCCAGCTTCACGGTCGCGGCCGAGGAGAACTCCGGCCTGAAGGCGGTCGAGGCCGCCCTGCGCGCGCTCCAGCGCGGCGAGGTGGACGCCGCCGTCGTGGGCGCGGCCGACGCGGCGGGCGACATCCGCGCGCTCTCCGGCGCGCACGCGGTGAAGCCGTACTCGGCCGCCGGCCGCGCGCGTCCGTTCGACGCGGCCGCCGACGGGACGACGCCCGGCGAGGGCGCCGCCTGCGTGGTGCTCAAGCGCCTGGACGACGCGGTGCGCGACGGCGACCGCGTGTACGCGGTCATCCGCGGCGCCGGCTCGGCGTCGGGCGGGGGCTGCGACGCGGCGGCGCCGACGGCGGCCGCCTGCGCGGAGGCCCTGCGCCGCGCGTATCAGGACGCGCGCGTGGACCCGACGCGCGTCGCCTTCGTCGAGTGCCACGGCTCCGGCGACCCGAGGGAGGACGCGGCCGAGGCGGCCGCGCTCGTCGAGGTGTTCGGCCAGGCCGAGTCCGACCTGCCGCTGGCGCTGTCCACCGTGAAGACCGTCATCGGCCATCCCGGCGCGGCCGCGGGCCTGGCGGGCTTCGTGAAGGCGGCGCTGGCCGTCTATCAGGAGATCCTGCCGCCCGGCCCCGCCATCGAGACGCCCGTCGCGCCGCTGGCGAAGGCGCGCGCGCGCTTCCACAGCCCGCGCCGGCCTTCTTACTGGCTGCGCAACCGCGCGAAGGGCCCGCGCCGCGCGGGCGTGACCTCGCTGGGCGTGGACGGCGGCGCGGTCCACGTCGTGCTCGAGCAGTGCGAGCGCGAGCCCGGCGACGCGCGCGTGGACGACGAGCGCCGCCAGCCGCTCGGCGCGCGGGCCGAGGCTTTGTTCGCGGTCGAGTCGGACGACTCGACCGCGCTGTTGGCCGGCTTGAACGAGCTGCGCTCGTGGGTGTCGTCCCAGGACCCGTCCGACGCCGTCGAAGCCCTCGCCCGGCGCTGGTGGCTCAAGCGCGGCTCGGCGCCCGACCGGGCGCTCGCCTGCGCGTTCGTCGCGCGCGACTGGAAGGAGCTGCTCGCCCTCATCCGGCAGGCCGAGGACTCGCTGCGCGAGAATCCCGAACGCCCGGTCGCGTCCGAGCGCATCCAGCTCACCTACCGCGCGCCGCTGGGCGGGGACCTGGCCTTCGTGTTCCCGGGCTCGGGCAACCAGTACCTCGGCATGACGACGGACCTGGGCGTGCAGTGGCCCGAGATCCTGCGCCGCCAGGACATGGAGAACGGCCACCTGCGCGGCCAGATGGTGCCCGAGCGGATCGTGCCCTGGCGCCTGACCTGGGAGGCCGGCTGGGAGGCCGCGGCCGAGCGCGCGCTCAACGAGGACTACCACGCCCTGATCTTCGGCTCGGTCGCGCACGGCACCGTCGCCTCGGACCTGCTGCGCCTGCACGGCGTGGAGCCCAAGGCCGTCATCGGCTACTCGCTCGGCGAGACCGCGGGCCTGTTCGCCACGCGCGCCTGGACCGCGCGCGACGAGATGCTGCGCCGCATGAAGTCGTCGAGCCTGTTCACCTCGGAGCTCGCCGGCCCCTGCGACGCCGCCCGCCAGTTCTGGAGCCTGCCCAAGGACGAGAAGGTGGACTGGGTGCTCGGCGTGGTGGACCGCCCCGCCGACGCCGTCCACAAGGCGCTGAAGGCCGGCGAGCGCGCGGCGCTGCTCATCGTCAACGCGCCCGTGGAGTGCGTGGTCGGCGGCTACCGCTCGGCCGTCGAGAAGCTGGTCGAGGGCCTGGGCTGCGTGTTCCTGCCCCTGCAGGGCGTCAGCACCGTGCACTTCCCGGCCGCCAAGCTGGTCGAGGGCAAGTACCGCGAGCTGCACCTGTTCCCGACGCGCCCGCCGAAGGGCGTGCGCTACTACTCCGGCGCCTTCGGCAAGGCCTACGAGCCCACGCGCGAGTCGGCCGCCGAGTCCATCACCACCCAGGCCGTGCGCTGGGTGGACTTCGCCGCGCTGATCAAGAAGGCGCACGAGGACGGCGTGCGGACCTTCGTCGAGCTCGGCCCGCAAGGCTCCTGCGCGCGCATGATCGGCAAGATCCTGGGCCCGCTCCCGCACTCGGCGCGCTCCATCGACGGCCGCGGCGTGGACGACGTGTCCGGCGTGCTCAAGCTGTTCGCCTTCCTGCTCGCCGAGCGCGTGCCCGTGGACTTGAAGACCCTGTACGGCGGCCGCTCCTTCTGCGTCGGCCACCAGTCGGCCCCGCCGCCGCCGGCCCAGCCCGTGCGCGTCGCCCTCGGCGGCCTGCCCAAGAAGGCGGCCTGGTCGCCCGCGCCCCCGTCCGCGCCGCCGCGCCCCGCGGTCGCGCCGAGCGTCCGTATTCAGGAGCCGCGCCTGCCCGGCGCCGGCCTGGAGCCCGCGTCTTTCACGACGACGGGACTATCACCGGTGATACCCCCGATACGGTCCGACATATCGCGGGTGACGCTGGAGTCAGTGAACGCGGACGCCGCTCCGGCCGGGGCCTCCGCCTCCGCCGCTGAACTGACCGTGAAGGCGCACGAGACGTTCCTGAAGATGTCCGAGCGCTTCAACGCCTTCCAGGTCCGCAACCTCTCCGAGCAGATCCGTCTCGCGACGGGGGGAAGCGGCGCGGCGCAGCCGACCTTGGTGAGCGGGACCGCTTCCGTGCCGCGCCCAGATCCGACGGCGCCGCAGGCGCCGTCGAAGCCGTTCATGGATAGAGACGCCTGCCTCGAGTTCGCCGTCGGCAAGATCGGCCGGGTGCTGGGCGAGTCCTTCGCCCACGCCGACGCCTACCCGACGCGCGTGCGCCTGCCCGGCGAGCCGCTGATGCTGGTGGACCGCATCCTGTCGGTGAAGGGCGTACCGCATTCCCTGAAGTCCGGCAACTGCGTCACCGAGCACGACGTGCAGGCCGGCGCCTGGTACCTGGACGGGGGCCGCATCCCGACCTGCATCGCCGTCGAGGCCGGCCAGGCCGACCTGTTCCTGTCGGGCTACCTCGGCATCGACGCCCAGACCAAGGGCCTGGCGATGTATCGCCTGCTCGACGCCCAGGTCACGTTTCATGACCACCTGCCTAAACCCGGTCAGGTCATCCGCTACGACATCACCATCGACGGCTTCGGCCAGCACGAGGACATCTGGCTGTTCTTCTTCCGCTTCGACAGCACCGTCGACGGCAAGCCCCTGCTGACGATGAGGAAGGGCTGCGCCGGCTTCTTCACCCCGGCCGAACTGTCCAAGGGCCGCGGCATCGTTTTGACCGACGCCGAAAAAACCCCGGCCCCCGGGAAACTCCCGGCCGACTGGAAGCCGTTGGTTCCGTTCACTGATAAAACCAAGTTGTCCGACAGCGAGCTCTCCAGTCTTCGTTCCGGCGACCTGGCCGCCGCCTTCGGCCGTTCATTCCAAGTGCCGTTCGTCCCCGAAACTTTGCCCTCCGGAAAGATGAAGCTCGTCGACCGCGTCTTGGAGCTCGACCCGAAGGGCGGCCGATATAAGCTCGGACTCGCCGTAGGCGAGGCCGACATCCATCCCGACGATTGGCATCTCGTGTGCCACTTCACCGACGACAACGTGATGCCCGGCACGCTGATGTACGAGTGCTGCCTGCACACGCTTCGCGTGTACTTGATGAGGATGGGCTGGGTGGGCGCCCAGGGCAAGATCGCCCACGAGCCCGTCCCCGGCGTCACCTCCCAGCTGAAGTGCCGCGGCCAGGTGCTCGCGTCCACCAAGAAGGCCCGCTACGAGCTCCACATCAAGGAGCTCGGCTACCAGCTCGACGGCACCCCGTTCTGCATCGCCGACGCCTTCATGTACTCGGACGAGAAGAACATCGTCCAGATCACCGACATGTCCGTCCGCCTGACCGGCACCACCCGCCGTGAAGTGGAAGCCCTGTGGTCGAGCGCCCAGTCTGCCGTTCCCACGGGCCGGCCCCCGTATCGCCGTTCACCCTCTCTGTATGGCCCGGACAAGATCCTGGCCTACTCGAACGGGAAACCCTCCGAAGCCTTCGGCGACAGATATCTCCCGTTCGACAAGGACCGCGTCATCGCCCGCCTCCCCGGCCCGCCCTACCAGTTCCTCGACCGCATCGTGGAGACGAAAGGCGAGCCGTGGGTGCTGAAGGCCGGCGCCGGCGCGACGGCCGAATACGACGTCCCCGTCGACGCGTGGTACTTCCAAGAGAACGGCCAGCCCACCATGCCCTTCGCCGTGCTCCTGGAAGTCGCCCTCCAGCCGTGCGGCTGGCTGGCCGCCTACTGCGGCTCGGCCCTCACCAGCCCCATCGACCTGTCCTTCCGCAACCTCGGCGGCGACGCCGTGCAGTATGTGGATGTCACGCCCGACATCGGCACTTTGGTCACCAAGGTCGTGATGACCAAGGTCTCCTCGTCCGGCGGCATGATCATCCAAGGCTACGACATGGAGATGCGCGATCCTTCCGGTCGTCTGGTCTACAAGGGCGCCACCGAATTCGGCTTCTTCACCAAAGCCTCCCTGGCCGATCAGGTCGGTCTGCGCGCCGCCAAGCCGTTCGTCCCGTCGGGTCCCGGACGACCGTTGCCGTTGGTCGGCGGTTCACCCGCCCTTCCGGGTCCCAGATTGTTGTTGCTCGATTCCGTCTCTCAGTACGACGCCCAAGGCCCGAAGAACCTCGGCGCCCTCATCGGCCGCCGCGCCGTGAACCCGAAGGAATGGTTCTTCGACGCGCACTTCTACCAGGATCCGGTGTGCCCCGGCTCGCTCGGCCTGGAGTCCTTCATCGAGCTGATGAAGTGCCACGCCCGCGACCGCTGGCCTGGCCTGCCGGCCTCGGCGCGCTTCGAGAGCATGGTCCTGGGCCGCAAGCACAAGTGGCTGTACCGCGGCCAGTACACGCCCGTCAACAAGGCCGTCGAGGTCCAGTGCTGGATCACCGGCGTGGACGAGGCGACGAAGACCCTCACCGCCGACGGCCTGCTGTCGCGCGACGGCCTGTGGGTCTACGAGATGCGCGACTTCACCCTGCGCGTCGCGTAAATACACCACAGCGCCCAGCCGATCAGCGCGGCGGTCAGCAGCAGGCACAGCCGCGGCAGGACCCAGCCGGCGCGCGTGTACAGCGTCCCGCCCTTCGTCAGGAACGCCGTCCCCACGACCACGCCCGAGGTGAGAGGTTCCAGTTCCGCGCGCACCGTGCCGTCGGGCGCGACGATCTGGGACAGGCCGGACGAGGCCGCGCGCACCACCCACAGTCCCGTCTCCACCGCGCGCGCCGCGCTCATCGCGGAGTGCTGGCGGTGCTGCCAGGCGCCCCACTCGCGCGGGTCGATGTCGGGCACGGCCAGGATCTCGGCGCCGAGGGACTGGACGCGGCGCGGGCCGTCCTCGAAGTCCAGGTCGTAGCAGATCTGCACGCCGAGCACGCCCAGCGGCGTGCTCACCGGGCGCGGGTCGCGGTTGGGCTTGAGCCGCGGCTCGACGAACGGGATCGGGTGGTGCTTGTCGTAGCGGCCGAGCAGGGCGCCGTCGGGGCCGAGCACCCAGGCGAAGTTCTGCTCCCAGCCTTTTTTGAGGTCGTCGGGGAAGATCGCCGCGCCGAGCACCGCCACCGCCTTCGACCCGGACAGCTGGCGCGCGACCAGCTTGCGCATGCCTTCCTCGCCGCCCGGCTGGACCGTGAAGCCGTACTCCGGCCAGACGACCAGGCCGGCGTCCTTCGCGCCCGGGCTCAGGCTGAGCTTGGCCATCTTGGGGATGTCGTAGTCCTCGCTCTGCACGGCGGCGGCGACGATCGGACGCCCGGTCGCCGCGCGCGGCCAGGCCGCGCCCCACGCGGCCAGCGCGACGACGGCCGCGGCCAGGACGCGGGCCGGGAGCGCCCGCCCGCGCAGGGCGAGCGCCAGCGCCGCGTTGAAGGCGACGATCAGCCCCGACAGCCCGTACAGGCCGAACAGCGAGACCGAGCGCAGGAGCGGGGGGAAGGATGTCTGCGAATAGCCCAGCGAGAGCCAGGAGCACTGGAGCTTCCAGACCTCGGCGCGGAAGTACTCGGCGCCGATCCAGGAGACGGCGACCGCCGCGACCCACAGCCCCGGACGCTCCGCGCTCCAGCGCCGGCCCGTCCACCACGCCAGCGTCATCGGCAGGGCGGTCCACAGCGCGAACACGCACCAGAACGCGCCGCCCATCGGCCCGAACACCTTCACGATCCAATGCAGCGCGGGGACATAGAAGGCCAGCCCCGCGACCGCGCCGAGGTTCGCCGCCGCCTTCGCGTCCGGCGCTTCCTCCAAGGCGAGGAACAGCGGCACGAAGGCGACCCACGCCAGCGCCCAGGCGCCGAAGGGCTCGAACGCGAACACGAGCAGGGCTCCGGACGCGGCGGCCAGCAGCCAGGGGCGGAGAGGCATCAACGGAGTTTAACCCCCGCGAGGGGCGGCGTCGAGGGGGCGATGCCGCCCGCCGAGCGTGCTTCGAGATTGGTATCATAGGCGTCGCGACGTCGAAGGCGATTCCTCCGACTGTTGGCGCCAACAGTCGCGGCTGTGGACTCCGGGGATGACTTCGACCGACCACCGATGCGCTACACGAAGGTCTCGCTGTCCGGCCTCGCCTACGAGCTCGCCCCCGTCGTGGTCTCCTCGGCCGAGCTCGAGAAGCGCGTCGCTCCCGTCTATGAGGCCCTGCGCTTCCCGCTGGGCCAATTGGAAGCCCTCACCGGGATCCGCGAGCGGCGCTGGTGGGAGCCCGGCTTCCGCGTCACCGAGGGCGCGGCCCGCGCCGGCAAGAAGGCGCTGGCCAAGGCCGGCGTGCCCGCCTCGGCGCTGGGCGCGCTGATCTACGCGGGCGTGTGCCGCGACGCCTCCGAGCCCGCCACCGCCTGCGCCGTGGCCGACGCGCTGAAGGTCGGCCGCGACTGCGCGGTGTACGACATCTCGAACGCCTGCCTGGGCGTGCTGTCGGGCATCGTGGACGTCGCCAACCGCATCGAGCTGGGCCAGATCCAGGCCGGCCTGGTCGTGTCCTGCGAGTCGGCGCGCGACATCAACGAGAGCATGATCGCCGCGATGCTGAAGAGCCCGACGATGGACACGTTCAAGCTGTCCATCGCCACGCTCACCGGCGGCTCCGGCGCCATCGGGGTCCTGCTGACGGACGGCTCCGTCGGTCAGACCGGGCCCAAGCTCCTGGGCGGCGCCGCGCAGGCCGCGCCGGAGCACTGGGACCTGTGCCGCTGGGACCGCGACTTCATGCGCACCGACGCGGCGGCCGTGCTCAAGAACGGCGTGGAGCTGGCGCGCGGCACCTGGAAGAAGTTCACCGACGAACTCGGTTGGAGCGGAGCCATCGTGGACAAGACCATCTGTCACCAAGTGGGGGGGCCGCACCGGGCCGCCGTGCTCGGCGCCTTCGGAGTGCCTCCGGAGAAGGACTTCGCGACCTACGAATACCTGGGGAACATCGGGACGGTCAGCCTGCCGCTGACGGCGGCGTTGGCCGACGAGAGAGGCTTCTTGGAAAAAGGCGACAAGGTCGGCTTCCTGGGCATCGGCTCGGGGCTCAACTGCATGATGCTCGGGTGGGAGTGGTGAGCCGCTCGCCCTGGTCGCCGTACTATCCGTTCACCGGCCGCGTGATCGACATCGACGGCCACCAGATGCATTACCTGGACGAGGGCAA
>JACQBB010000350.1 GCA_016194625.1 Elusimicrobiota bacterium
GACCAAGTGCATCACGTTCGAGAAGCGCTTGGTGAACATGAAGCGCTGGACGCGCACCGAGCCCGGCGCGCACACGCGGCCCAGGTCGTTGCGGGCGAGGTCCACCAGCATCAGGTGCTCGGCGCGCTCCTTGGCGGAGGCCCTCAGCTCCCGCTCCAGCGCGCGGTCCTTGGCCGCCGTCTTGCCGCGCGGCCGGGTGCCCGCGATCGGGCAGTTGAGCGCGCGCCCGCCCACCACGCGCACCAGCCGCTCGGGCGAGGCGCCCAGCACCGCGTCCTCGCCGCCCATCAGCAGGAACAGGTACGGCGTCGGGTTGGCGGCGCGGATCGCGCGGTACGCGGCGATCGGCCCGGCCGCCAGGCGCGCCTCGAAGTCGTCGGAGAGCACGCCCTGGAAGATGTCGCCCGCGCGGATGTGTTCTTGGATGCGGCGCACGCCGCGCATGTACTCCGCGCGCCCGCGGCGGCCGCGCGCGGCCAAGACCTTCCCCTTCGCCGGCTCGGCCGGCACCGGCCGCGCCCAGCGCAGCAGCTCGCGCAGCTCGGCGGCGCGGGCCTTGGCCTTGCGGCGGTCGGCGGCGGTGCGCGCGAGCGAGCGCAGGGACGCGCGTCCGTCCTCGACGACCAGCACCTCGGCGAACAGCATCACGACCGCCTCGTAGCGCTCCGGCCGCACCGGCACGCGCTCCAGGTGCCGCACCATCTCGTAGCCGAGCAGGCCGACCGCGCCGCAATCGAAGGCCTCGCCGCCGCGCGCCTTGAACTCGGCCACGCGCCGGCCGAGCGCCTCGAACGGGTTCCCCTTCAGCGGGCGCTTGCGCCCGCGCGCCTCAGAATACGCCTTCCCGCGCTCCACGGTGAGCATCTCGAAGGGAGCGGCGCCCAGCCAGGCGCGCTTGCGCCCGGCCTCGTCCTTCTCGATGAGGAAGCCGCGCAGGCCGGGGCGCAGAAGGCGCTCCAGGCACGAGGCGCCGTCCAGGCCGGTCAGGCCGAGGTCGTGCCGGACGACGGAGTACGCGCGCGCCATCGTCCTATTCTACGAAGTCGCGCGCCCCGGCGCGATGGGTCAGCCGCCGTAGCGCGCGACGATGACCTGCGTCTCCGGGCGCACCATGATCTCGGCGTTCACGTCCACCACGGGGAGGTCGAAGTAGCCGGTCTCAAGGCCCGCGCGGTTCATCCGCGGGATGAGCTCGTCTCCGACGCCGCCGTCGCCGAGGCGCTTCCACACGAACGGGATCCCGCGCTCGCTCAGGTCCTTCTTGGTCGCCTGGCAGTAGCCGCATTCGTCCTTCCCGTACACGACGACGTACGGCTTCCGGTACAGCGGCTGGAGCGGGAACAACGCGCGGCGGATCGCCTGCCGGTTCGCGTACGCGACCGCGCCCAGCATGACCACGAGCATGAACTTGTTGAAGCCCGACATCTCGGCCATGCCCCAGTATGGCGCCGGCGCCGGGTCCCGTCAAGGGAGCGGGAGGCTCCCGGCCGCGCCGCCGCGTTTTGCTAGACTGCCGCGCCGATGGGACCGACACCGACCGCGCCGTCAGCGAATCGCCGGGCTCTGCTCGCCCTCGCCGCGCTCGCCCTCGCGACGGGCGCCGCCCTGTGGCGCGGCGCGCCGCGGCCGTTCGGCTACGTCTGGGACCTCCATCACGAGGGCGTCGTCTGGACCTGGGCGCACCGCGCCCTCCCCCGCGCCGCCGACTGCGGCGAGTGCTATCACCCGCCGCTGTTCTTCCTATGCGGCGCGCCGCTGTACGGGGCCGGCGCGGCGGCGGGCGGCGGCGCGGCCGCGGGCCTGCGCGCGCTGTGCCTGCTGTCGCTCGCCAGCGCGGGCGTCGTGATCTGGTTCTGCCGGCGGACCCTGCTCCTGATCGGACGCGACGACCGCTCCGCTCTGCTCGGGACCGCGCTGGCCGTCGCGTTCCCGTGCCTGGCGATCTCCGCCTACGGCGCCGAGAACGACGTCCTGCTGGCGGCGGTGATGAGCGCGTTCTTCTACGCGCTGTGCCGCCGCCACCTGCGCCCCGCGCGCGCCGGCGCCGGGCAGGCGCTCCTGGTCGGCGCCCTCGCGGGGCTGGCGGCGCTGACCAAGTACTCCGGCCTGCTGACCCTGCCGACGGCCTTCGTCGTCCTGGCCCCGGGCCTGCTGCGCGCGCGGCGCCGGGGGCGGACCGCCCGCGACCTCGCGCTGATCCTCGCCGCGGCGGCGGCCGTCTGCGGCTGGCATTACGCGGGCAACCTCGCGCGGGAGAAGCGGCTCCTATTGGGCCCGCCGTGGGACAAGGAGGTGTTCACCGTCGGATCGGCGAAGGTCGCGCGCTTCGCCGGGCGCTACGACCTGCGTCCGTTCCGCGTCGCGGAGCTCGTCGACCTGTACCGCCCGGAGCGCGCCGGCACGCTGGACTCCTTCCCCGCGTCGCGCGGCGTGCTCGCCGCCCTGCACGCCCAGGCCTGGACCGACATGAGCTTCTTCTCCGTGTCCGGGCGCCACGGCTGGGTCCTGCCCGTCGGCTACGCGACCGGCGGCGCCGACATGCCGATGATCGCGGCCACCCCCGGGAAGACGCCGCGCGAGCCGGTCTATCCGGACAAGAAGGTCCCGCTCCCGCTCGTCGCCCTGCTCCTGCGCGCCGGTCTGATCCCGACCGCGCTCGCGGCTTGGGGCTTCGCCGCGACCCTGCGGCGGCGCGCGCTGAGGCCGTTCGCCGCGTTCGCCGGGATCTCCGCGGCCGTCTACGCCTGGTGGTTCCTCGGCCAGCCCGCGTGGGGGCTCAAGACCAAGTACCTGCTGTTCCTGCTCCCGGCGTACGCGGCGTACGCGACGCTGGGCCTGCGGGCGGCGTACCGGCGCGACCCGCGTCTGGGCGCCGCGGCCGCGGCCGCGTTCCTCGCGGCCCTCGCCGTCAGCGAGGCGTACCTGTGGACCTTCGCGCTCGGCTGACCGTCAGCCGCCGTTGATCATGTCCGAGACGAGACCGGGGTCGGTCGTCTTCTCGGCGCGCACCACGCCGATCACGTGCGCGGCGACGAAGGCGAGCAGCGCGTACATCATCCACTCGTGGACTTCCTTGACGCCGTGGCGCAGGCCGTCCGGGACGCCCCAGCCCTTGCCGTAGGCGGTCACGACGCCGGTGCCCAGCGCGACGGCCAGGGCGGCGTAGAAGGCGGCGTGGGACAGCTTCACGGCCGCGAACAGGCGCGAATCCTTGTCGCCCTTGGCGAGAGCGTCCTTGATCTTGGAACAGAGCTTCTCGGAGGACGCGAACTCCACGACGACGCGCGCGACGAGCAGGGCGAGCAGGGCCAGGCCCAGGTCGACGTGCCAGTCCCAGAGCGCGTCCTTGTAGGTCAGGGCCGGCTCGCGGGCCTGGTCGGGCGTGACGGCCACGCCCTGCGCGCCCAGGCGCTCGACGAAGAGCTTCGCGTGGCCGCGCACGTCCACCAGCTCGTCGCGCAGGAACACGGTCGCGACGATGGCCAGCATCGCCGCCGAGTTGGCCCAGTGCCACAGGCGCAGGCCCAGCGAACGCTTGCCGCGGAACATCGGAACGGTGCTCATCTCTTATTCTCCTTGGCAAGGTGGACGAGATGGTCCACCGCTTCCAGATAGGACGCCACGCCTTTGCCGAAGTGTCGCCCCGCGCAGACGGGCTCGATCACCGAGACGCGGCGGAAGGGCTCGCGCTTGGTCACGTCGGACAGGTGCACCTCGAGCGTCGGGACCGCGATCGCGGCGACGGCGTCGCGCAGGGCGTACGAGTAATGGGTGTAGGCGCCGGGGTTGAAGATCACCCCGTCCGCCCACTTCCGGTGCGCGTGGAGGAGGTCGATCAGCTCGCCCTCGTGGTTCGACTGGCGCGCGCGCACGACGGCGCCCTTCTTCTCAGCGTGCGCCGTCACCGTCTTCACCAGCCGGGCGAGCGTCGTCCTGCCGTAGACGCCCGGCTCGCGCTCGCCGAGCAGGTTGAGGTTGGGGCCGTTGAGGAGGAGGATGTTCATGAGAGGAGCTCCCGCGCGGCCGCGAGGATCTCCGCCTCGGGCACGGGTCGGACGGTCGCGCGGCCGATCCCGCGCAGCAACACGAACCGGATCGCGCCGCCGCGGTTCTTCTTGTCGCGGCGCGCGGCCGCGAGCAGGCGCGCGGGGTCGATGCGGCGCAGGCGCGGCGACGGGACCGACGCGAGGAAGCGGTCGACCTCCAGCGCCGCCGACGGGGACAGCCCCGCGTTCTTGACCGAGAGCCTCAGGGCCGCGCGCA
>JACQBB010000351.1 GCA_016194625.1 Elusimicrobiota bacterium
ACGCTCAACGCGGGGATCCCGGCCTGCGGGAGGAGCTTGGCGAGGAGCGTCGTGTCCAAGCCCGGCGTCTTGGCCTTCACGTCGGCCGCGACCTCCGCCCCGACGGCGGCGGTGCCCGACGCGCGCAGGAGCTCCTTGCCGGCGGCCGACAGCTCGGCTTCGAACGAGACCTTCGGCGCGTCCAGGCCCGCGGCCTTGCCGGTCGCCGACAGGCGGGCGCCCTCGGCCTCGACGACGAGCTTCCGCACCTCGGCCTTGAAGGCCGCGCGGTCGCCGCGCGCGAGGTCGACGCGCCCCTTGAACGCGAGCTTCGCGTCCACCGGGCGGGACCCGGCCTTCCCGACGACGCGCGCCGTGGTCTCCAGGTCGAACGGCGCCGCCAGGCCGAAGTCGCGCAGGTCGAGCTCCAGGTCGGAGGCCGTCCAATCGGCGCCCGCGACGCGGTCGGCGTACTGCACCTTGCCGCGCGTCACCGTCGCGCGCCGCACGTCGAGCTCCGGCGCGGCCTCGGCGGGCTTCGACGGCCCCGCCGCGGCGGGAGCGCCGCCGGAGGAGAGCAGGGTCTCGTAGTTGAACCGTCCGTCGGCGCCCTTCACCACGCGCAGCGAGAGGCCGTCGGCGGAGACGCTGGCCACGACCAGGCGCCGCTTCAGCAGCGCCTTCCAGCTGGGACGCAGGCGGAAGCTCTCGACGCGCACGAAGGTGCCCGCCGCGAAATCGGGCTTCTCGGAGACCTCGAGCCCGCGCAGGGAGACGCCGGTCAGTCCGATGCCGATCCCCTCCAGCCGCACGTCGCGGCCGAGCTGGCGCTTGGCCGCGTCGACCGTCATCGCCCGCAGCTTCGGCTCCGGGAAGAACGACTTCAGGGTCAGCACCGCCGCGACGGCGCCGAGCGCCGCCACCAGGGCCGCCGCGGCGGCCGCCTTCAGCCAGAACGTTGCACGATTCATGGGAGGATTCTACCTCTTAAGTCGGCTTGACAATATCCCGCAAGGTGACCATAATCCCGGTATGAACCCCTTCCTGCTCGCGTTCCTCCTCGCCGCGGCCCCGGCCTCCGCGCAGAAGAAGGACCACGGCGCGCTCGCGTCCTTGTTCGCCGGCATCGACGCCTTCCTGAACGGCCCGGTCAAGCGCTCGCCCCGCGTCGCCGGCGTCGCCGCCGTCCGCGGCGGCATCCCCACCGACCAGGGCGAGGACCTGGACCAGCGCCTGCTCGACCGCGCCCGCGTCCTGCGCGCCGCGCTGCTGCGGCCCGACGCGTCCGCCGGCGCCGCGCGCCAGGCGGCCGCCGTTTACGACGCCCTGTCGGCGTCACAGGGCGTGCAGACGCTCGCCGTCGCCGGCGCCGGCGCGGACGCGCGCCGCGAGGCCGCCGCCGACCTGGCCGAGTGGGCGCGCGCGCGCCGCGACCCGCCGCTCCCCTCCGCGGTGAAGGCCCTGCTGACCGGCCCCGCCGGGAAGATCGATGACAAGGCGCTGGTGTCCGCCGGCTGGGGCGCGTACGCCCGGACCCTGGCCCCCGCCGGCGACTCCCAGCCGGACGCCAAGACGGGCTGGAGCGCGCCCGCCGACGCCGCGAAGCTCGATGAGGCGCTGAAGTCCGTGCGCGACTCGATGCTGCAGACCAAGCTCTCCCCCGACGACGAGGCGCGCGCGCACCTGCTGGCCGCCCGCATCCTGCGCGCGCTGGCGCAAGCCGACCTGCGCGGGCGCGCCGACGCCGCCGCGGCGGCCTCCACGCTGGCGCCGGCGGCGGCGCCCGAGTCGGGCCCCGCGCCCGAGTCGGCGGCGGCCGTCCCGTTCGAGCCGCGCGCGATCTACCAGACCGCGTCCAAGTCCGTCGCGCTGATCGTCTGCGCCTCGCCGGAGGGCTCCGGGGAGCTCGGCACCGGCTCCGTCGTGGACGCCGGCAAGCGCCTGATCCTGACGAACGCCCACGTGGTGATCCGCGACGCGACCAAGGAGCCGTGGCCCGTCGTGCGCGTGTACTTCAAGCCCGCGCGCATGACCGGCGACGCGAAGCAGGACATGCGCGAGCCGAGGGACGGGCGCGTCGTCGCCTTCGACCGCGCGCTCGACCTGGCGCTCGTCCAGCTCGACGACCTGCCCGCGGGCGCGGGCGCGATCGGCCTGGACGACCCGCGGGCGGTGGACGTCGGCGACCGCGTCGCGGCCATCGGCCACCCCGAGCAGGGCGGACTGTGGACGCTCACCACCGGCGTGATCTCGACGCTCGTCGCCGACATCGGCGGCGTGAAGGGCAAGGACGCGTTCCAGACCGACACCAGCATCAACCGCGGCAACTCCGGCGGGCCGCTGCTCGACGCGCGCGGACGCATCGTCGGCGTCAACACCTCGATGTCGCGCAAGGCCGCCGACGGCCTGGCAATCACCTCGGTGAACTTCGCGATCCGCTCCGACGTGGTCCGGCGCTGGATGGCCGCGCGCAGCTTCCCGGTCGCCTACGGCGGCGCCCCGGCGCGCGAGGCTCCCGAAGCCGCCGAGGTCGCCCTGGCCGAGCCTCCGCGCAGCGTCCCGCTCGTCCCCCCGGCGCCCGCCGCGCTGCCCTCGCGGACCGCGCATCCCGTCGAGCGCCCCGTCCCGCCCCCGAAGGTCACGATCGCCGAAGGCAGGCCGTTCGACCGCGACGACCTCATCGCCGCCGAGATCGCGAAGATGGAGGAGCTCGGCGAGGAGATGCACAAGGAGATCCACAAGAAACTCGGCCGATGAAGAACCTCCTCCCCCTCCTGCTCGCCGGACTCCTCGCGGCCCCCGCCGCGGCGCAAGGACGGCGCAACGTGCTGGAGACGCTGGGCGACGCGCTCGCCCAGGACAAGGCGTACGACGCGGCCGAGCGCGCCCGCCTGCTCGGCGCGATCAAGGACCGCTTCGCCGACTACGGCCTGCAGGTCGTCGACGCCCGGCGCAAGGCCGCGATCCCGGTGGTCCTGCACGTGATCACCGAGGGCTCGTTCGACGAGGCGCCGCCCGAGCGCGTCGCCGAGGTCGCCTTCGCCGCCTACCAGGCGATGTCGCGCGGAGCCCCGCCCGAGGAGGTCGAGGGCATCGCGCTGTACGGCTACCGCAAGAAGATCCCCGGCGACACCATCGCCGCCTGGGCCAACGGCTACCGCAACGCCGTCGAGAACAAGGTCCCCCCGGCCGTCGCCGCCGACCTGGTCAACTTCGCGATGAACAAGGACCTGACCGTCGGCGAATTCGACACGCTCAAGTGGGCGCTGGTCAACGGCGTGAAGGACGGCCACGACGCCAAGGACTACGCGACCTTCCTGCTCGGCCGCATGAGCCAGGGCAAGGGCGGGCCGGGCGCGATCTCCGGCGAGGCGAAGGCCGAGTTCCGGCGCGCGCGCGCCGAGAAGCGCAAGCCGCGCCTGCCCGCCTACGCCGGCGCGTTCGACCCCAAGCCCGAGCCCGCGCCGACCTACACGGCTCCCGCCGCCCCGGCGGCGCCCGCGCAGCCCGCGGAGCGCCCGTCGCGCCCGACCGGACGTCCGTCCACCTCGGCGCCCAAGCCCCCGCGCCCGGTCGACCTTCCGGCGACCCCGCGGCCTCCGGTCCCGGCCGAGACGAAGGCGCCGGCCGCCGTCGCCGCCGACAGCCCGCAGATGGCCTCGCTGTGGCCGGGGCTCGACGCGACCGCGAAGTCCTACCTGGGCACGCCCTACGTCTGGGGCGGGACCTCGCACAACGGCATCGACTGCTCGGGGCTCACCAGCAACACCTACGGCGAGAACCGCGTCCGCATCCCCCGCGTCAGCCGCGACCAGTGGAAGATCGGCTCGACGCCCGACGACCATGCCCTGCGCAACGGCGACCTGGTGTTCTTCAACACGCTGGGCGTCGGCGTCTCGCACGTGGGGATGGTCACCGACGCGCGCGCGCGCAAGTTCGTGCAGGCCTCGTCGTCGAAGGGCGTGACGGTCTCCGACTTGGACGGCAAGTACTACAAGACGCGCTATCTCGGCGCCCGCCGCGTCGTGCCCTAAGGCTTCGGCGGCAGCGCGTAGCGCAGCAGCGGCCAGCAGGCGAAGGTGCACGCCGTGCCGACCAAGGAGAGCGACACCATCGCCGCGTACGCGCCGTGGGACGCGGCCAGGCGCTCGTACAGCGCGCCGCCCGCCCAGTTCGACGCGGCGGCGGCGATGTTGAACACCGCCATGAACGCCGCGAAGGCGGTCGCCTCGGCGCCCTCGGGGCAGGCGCGCGCGGCCAGGTCCATCCACGCCAGGCGGAACACCACGCCCGTCAGGCTGAACAGCACGGTCAGCGCCAGCGTCGACCAGCGGCCGACGTAGAACACGTACAGCAGGCTCAGCGCGCCGCCCAGCGTCACCGACAGGCGCGCGACGCGCTCGGTGCCGCCCTGAGCGGCCGACCAGCGGCCGAACAGCGCCGCGCCCGCCACCCCCGCGAAGCCGCCGGCGGTGGTGAGCAGGCCGATGAACTGGGGCGAGAGCCCCAGCGCCTCGCTCTGGTAGTAGAACTGCGCGGTGCCCAGGAAGGGACAGAAATCCCATAGGAAGATCGCGGCCATCACCGCCCACGCGCGCCGGTCGCGCGCGAGCGCGCGCAGGCCGCCGAGGCCGCGCGCGGCGGTCTCGGGGACCGAGGCGACGGGCGGCTCGTCGATCCAGAACGCCGAGAGCGCCGTCATCAGCGGGAAGGCGGCGGCCAGCAGGAAGACCGCGCGGTAGCTGGCGTGCGCGGCGAGCCAGCCGCCGCCCAGGCCGGTCAGCACCAGCGTCGCGTACAAAGTGCCGATCTGGACCGCCTGATAGGGGCCGCTCTTGCCCCCCTCGCGGCCGCGCTCGACCATCACGCCGTCGCAGACGACGTCGGACAGCACGAAGCCCACGTTGACGAGGACGAGCAGGGCCAGCGTGGGGCCGTAGCGGTAGCCGCGCGCGAAGGCGAGCAGCGCCCAGCCGGCGGTGGTGACCAGCGAGACCGCGACCATGTGCGGGGCGCGGCGGCGGCCGCCCCACGGCAGAAGGTCGGTGAGCAGGCCGAACAGCGGCTTGACCGTCAGCGGCAGCGTCATCCAGGCGATGAACGCCGCGGCCTGCCCCGGCCCCAGGCGCAGGACGTCCTTGAGCAGGTAGTCGACGGGCTCGTAGGCCAGCCCCGCCATGCCCTCCGCGAAATAGACGACCGCGAAGAAGGCGTACAGCCGCTTCTCGCGCGGGGTCATCTCAGGAGCAGTGCGCGGCCGCCGGGTCTTCCTTCCCCGGGAACCAGGGCATCACGACGACCGTGACGCCGAGCGCCTTCACCGCGGCCTCGGTCTCGGGGTCGGGGAGCTTCTGGTCGTAGCCGAGCACCAGGATGTCCGGCGTCACGCGCCGCAGGGTCGCCGCGAAGCCGTCGGCGTCCCCGACGATGATCTCGTCGGCGATCCCATGCGCGGCCAGGGCCTTGCGGCGCTCGGCGGCCGGGCGGGCGTTGGGCTTGCGGTTGTGGGCGTCGTTGGAGAGCACGACGACCAGCGTGTCGCCCAGCGCGCGCGCTTGGCGCAGCAGCCGCAGGTGGGCGGGATGGATCCGGTTGAAGCAGCCGGCGGCGAAGACGACGACGGGCTTGATGGACGCCTCCCCTATTTCGGGCGCTCGTCCTTCTTCTTCGCGTGCGGGTCTTCTTCCAGACCCTCGTTGAGGCCCTTCTTGAACTGGTTGACGGCGCGTCCGAGGGAGCGCGCGAAATCGGGGATCTTGCTGGGGCCGAAGAGGATGAGCGCGACGACCGCGATGACGATGAGTTCCGACGTTCCGAGACCGCCCATGAGGTTCCTCCGTTCTGAAGCCATCTTAACATTTTTTGTAGAATGGTCCGCATGAAGCGCGTCTCCCTCGCCGCGTTGCTGCTGGCCTCCGCCTGCTCGATGAAGCCTCCGACGGGCCCCGTCGCGGGCAAAGCCTACTTCGCCCAGGTCGGCTGCCTGACCTGCCACCGCGTCGGGAGCGAGGGCGGCGCCACCGGGCCCGACCTGACGATGGTCGGCTTCCGCCACTCCGCCGACTGGCTCGACCTCTGGATCAAGGACCCGCAGGCCTGGAAGCCGACGACGGTGATGCCGAACAAGCAGCTCTCCCCCGCCGCGCGCGCCGCGATCGTGTCCTATCTCGTCGCGCTCAAGGGCCAGGACTGGCCGCAGGGCGGCCGCCCGTGGGACGGGCAGGAGGGCGCGGCGCGCGGGCGCCTGGTCTTCCTGCGCGCCGGCTGCATCGCCTGCCACGGCGCCGGCGGCTCCGGCGGCCAGCCGAACAACAACGTCAAGGGCGGGAGGATCCCCGCGCTGAACAACATCGTGCACACCTACACCAAGGACGAGCTGGTGAAGCGGATCGGGGGCGGCGTCGCGGCCTCGCAGAAGGAGGACCCGAGCGGTCCCGACCCGCTGGTGCGCATGCCGAAGTGGGCGGACGCGCTGTCCCCGCAGGACGTCGACGCCGTCGCGACCTACCTCCTCACCCTCAAAGCCGACGAGGCGACGAAGACGGATTGGTGACCGTCCGCCCCGGTCCCTCGACGGGGGCGCGCGGGAATGCGGCTTGGCAATTCTGTCGCGTCTTATTATCTAATTTATACCTGCGTTTTTTGCGTTCCTCCGCGGCGTGTGGTAGAATGTCCGCGCCGTCCACCTTCTCCGAGAGGAACGCATGAACAATTACGGCTGGGGATTGCCCGTCGCCGCGTCGACGTACGCGGGCAAGATCGATTTCGGCATCTGGCTGATCCACGTCGCGATGGTCGGCATCTTCGTGCTGTGGGGCATCTTCTTCACCTACCTGCTGGTGAAGTACCGCAAGCGCGACGGCGTCCCGGCGGTGCGCGAGGACCACGGCGAGACTCCGGCGCAGATCTCGGTCCCCGACTCGATCTCCAAGTTCCCGTTCGCCCAGCTCCTTTATAAGAACGCGGGCGAGCTGAAGTCCCTCCTCCCCGACTTCGCGGTCATGGCCTTCGAGATCGCGCTGATCGTGTTCTACGCCCTGCCGGTGTGGAGCAGCATCAAGATGAAGATGCCCGACGAGAAGGACGCGCTCGTCGTCGAGGTCGTCGCCGAGCAGTTCGCCTGGAACATCCACTACCCGGGAGCCGACGGCAAGTTCGGCCGCCGCACCCCCGAGCTGGTCCATTTCAACAACCCGATCGGCCTGGACCGCACGGACCCCGACGCGGCCGACGACATCCTGACCGGCAACGAGCTGCACCTGCCGCTGGGCAAGAAGGTCCTGATCAAGCTCACCAGCAAGGACGTGATCCACGACTTCTTCGTCCCCGAGTTCCGCATCAAGCAGGACGCGGTCCCGGGCCTGATGATCCCGGTCTGGATCGAGCCCACGCGCGCCGGCCATTACGAGATCGCCTGCGCCCAGCTCTGCGGCTTCGGCCACGCGCTGATGCGCGGCGACGTCTTCGTCGAGTCGCCCGAGGACTACGAGAAGTGGCTCAAGTCCCGCGCGGCCGCCACGCCCGCCCCGCCCAAGCCCGCGAAACCCTCGGAGGACTTCTAACATGGCGCACGACGAACACGGCCACGGCCGTCACGAGCTCTCGTTCATCGAGAAGTACGTCTTCTCGGTGGACCACAAGGTCATCGGCCTGCAGTACATGATCACCTCGATGGTCTTCCTGCTGGTCGGCTTCGGCCTGATGCTGCTGATGCGCTGGCAGCTCGCCTACCCGGGCCAGCCGATCCCGTTCTTCGGGAACCTGTTCCCGGCCGACCTGGCCCCGAACGGCGTGATGAGCGGCGAGTTCTACAACACCCTCGGCGCGATGCACGGCACGATCATGATCTTCCTCGGCGTCGTGCCCCTGGGCGTCGGCGCGTACGGGAACTACCTGCTCCCGCTGCAGATCGGCGCGCCGGACATGGCGTTCCCGCGCATGAACATGGCCTCGTACTGGCTGTACCTGCCGGGCGGCGTCCTGATGCTGGCGTCGTTCCTGATGCCCGGCGGCGCGGCGCAGTCCGGCTGGACCTCGTACCCGCCGCTGTCCATCATCAACCCCGGCCAGACCGTCTGGATCCTGGCGATGGTCGTCCTGATCACCTCGTCGCTGCTGGGCTCGGTCAACTTCCTGGTCACCGCGATCAACATGCGCGCCCCGGGCATGAGCCTGGGCCGCCTGCCGGTGTTCTGCTGGGCGCAGATGGTCACCGCGGTGCTCCTGCTGCTGGCCTTCCCGCCCCTCGAGGCCGGCGCGATCCTCCAGCTGATGGACCGCGTGTTCCACACCAGCTTCTACATGCCCAAGGACCTCGTCATCCTCGGCAAGCAGTACCTGTACTCGGGCGGCGGCCAGCCGCTGCTGTGGCAGCACCTGTTCTGGTTCCTGGCCCACCCCGAGGTGTACGTGCTCGTCCTGCCCCCGATGGGCATCGTCGCCGAGATCATCGCCAACAACACCCGCAAGCCGCTGCACGGCTACAAGACGATGGTCGGCTCGATGGTCTTCCTCGGCGTGATGAGCTTCCTGGTCTGGGCCCACCACATGTTCGTCTCGGGCATGAGCCCGGTGCTCGGGAACTTCTTCCTGGTCACGACGATGATCATCTCGGTCCCCTCGGTGGCGATCCTGACCTGCCTGATCTTCAGCCTGAAGGGCGGCTCGATCCGCTTCACGGTGCCGATGCTGTTCGCGCTGGCCTTCCTGCCGCTGTTCGGCATCGGCGGCCTGACGGGCCTGCCGCTGGGCCTGACCGTGACCGACATCTACCTGCACGACACCTACTACGTGATCGCGCACTTCCATCTCGTCGTGGTGACCGGCTCGATCATCGCCCTGCTCGGCGGCGTCTACCACTGGTTCCCGAAGTGGTACGGGCGCAAGATGAACGACACCCTGGGCCTGGTCCACTTCTGGGGCTCGGCGGCGTGCATGTGCGGCGTCTTCCTGCCGATGCTGCCGATGGGCCTGGCCGGCGCGTCGCGCCGCCTGTACGACCCGACCGCGCAGCTCCACAACCTGGGCGTCCAGAACCTGAACGTCGTCAGCACCTGGTTCGCCTACGGCCTGATGGCGTTCCAGCTGCCGTTCATCTACAACTTCTTCCACAGCATGTGGGCCGGCGAGAAGTCCGAGGAGAACCCGTGGGGCGCGACCACGCTCGAGTGGGCGTGCCCGTCCCCGCCCCCGCACGGGAACTTCGTGAAGACGCCGCGCGTCCACCGCGGGCCCTACGAGTATTCGGCCCCCGGCCGCAAGACCGACTTCTGGCCGCAGACCGACCCCGCCTGAGGTGACCCGATGAACGCGATCACGATGGACAACCCCGACACGCACAGCGGCATCTCGAACGCGAAGCTCGGCGTCTGGCTGTTCCTGGCCTCCGAGATCATGCTGTTCGCGACCCTCTTCACCAGCTACATCGTCCTGCGCATGGGCGCGACCAGCTGGCCCTGGGGCTGGGACGCGCTGAACGTCCCGCTGGCGACGCTGAACACCGCGATCCTGATCTCCTCCTCGGTCACGATCGTGATGGCCTACGCGAAGGCCTACGACAAGGACAAGGCCGGCTTCCAGCTGTGGATGGCGGCGACGCTCGCGCTGTCGTTCGGCTTCCTCGTCGTCAAGGCGTTCGAGTACGGCCACGAGTTCAAGCTGGGGATCACGCCGGCGACCTCGGTGTTCTACGCGGTGTACTTCACGATGACCGGCCTGCACGGCATCCACATCCTGGGCGGCATCCTGCTGAACTCCGGCCTGCTCTACATGAGCACGGTCGACGAGCACTGGCAGAACCCGCTGTTCCTGGGCCGCGTCGAGGGCGCCGGGCTGTACTGGCACTTCGTCGACATCGTCTGGATCTTCCTCTTCCCGGCGCTCTACCTGCTCTGACCGGAGACCCCATGGACAACAAGCACAAGCCCGACGTCGCGCTGTACGTGAAGGTCTTCGGCGCGCTG
>JACQBB010000310.1 GCA_016194625.1 Elusimicrobiota bacterium
GCCGGAGTGATTCCCGTCGCCGAGACCCTTCGGGCTCGGCGCAGAAGCGCGGAGGAAACTCCTTGAGCTTCTAGTCGCGCTCCAGCACTTCGTTCATCGCCGCCCCGAAACGGGCGGCGATGCTCTTGAAGGCGGCGGCGCGGGGGTCGCCCTCGACGAACGCCACGATCAGCGGGGGCTGCTTCAGGTCGCCGGCCTTGACGCCGTCGATGGTCGCGTAGAACATGTACCAGACGGACTCGTCGAGCTCCTCGTCCTCGCGGGCGGTGACCATCGTCGTGCGCGGGCGGGGGTGGAGGCGCTGCTCCTGCTCGAAAGCGGCGCGGGCGTCGTGGGCGGAGTCGCCGGCGATGGCGACCTCGGAGGGGGCGTACTTCAGGACCTCCTCGACGAAGCGGTCGAGCTGATCGGCGTCCCAGTCGTCGGGCTCCAGGAAGAGGAGCACGCCGCAGTCCTGGCGGGCCGTCCCGGCCCAGGCGGCGGCGTCCTCCGGGCGGCTCAGCGTCGCCAGCCACACCTCGCGCCCGTCCAGCTCCGCGGCTTTCTCGAAGGCCATCGCGGGCCATTATAGCCCGGGAGGCGGGTCAAATGCTAGAAACGGGTCATCGAGACCTGGCCCGACGCCGGCTGGACGCCCGTCCAGCCCTTCCCGTTCGCGGCGGCCCGCGGCGCGTTCGCGGGGCTGACGGACGACGAGGGGCGGCTCGAGCTCGCCTACTACAAGCGTCCCGACGACGCGCTGGTCGCGGTCGCGCAGTTCGGCCCGCGCGCCGAGGGCGCCCCGGGGCTGGTCCACGGCGGCCTGATCCTGACGGTGCTCGACGAGGCCCTGGGCGCTGCCGCCTGGGTCGCCGGCCATCCGTCGCTGACGGTGCGGCTGAACACCGACTTCCGGCTGAGCGTGCCGCTGGGCGCGCGCTGCCTGGTCGCCACGCGCGTGCTGAAGGCGCGCCACGGCCTGGTGACGGTGGAAGGCTCGTTGCGGGGCCCGGAAGGGCAGGTGTACGCGTCGGCCGACGGCCGCTTCATGCGCCTGGACGACGCGGCGTACGCGAAGCTGTTCGGGCGGCCTCTCCCGCCGAAGAAACCGTAGAAAGAGCTAAAATACTCCCATGAAACTCGCCCAATCCTATTCCCGCCTGGGAACCGAGACCGCTTTCGAAGTGCTGGTGCGCGCCCGCGCGCTGGAGGCGCAGGGGAAGAAGATCATCCACCTGCAGATCGGCGAGCCCGATTTCGACACCCCCAAGAACATCCGCGAGGCGGCGAAGAAGGCGCTGGACGAGGGCTGGACGCACTACGGGCCTTCGGCCGGCCTGCCCCAGACGCGCAAGGCCGTCTCCGAGTACATCAACAAGACGCGCGGCATGAGCTACACGCCCGAGGAGACGGTCATCGTCCCCGGCGGCAAGCCGATCATCTTCTTCACCATCATGGCGCTGGTGGACCCGGGCGACGAGGTCATCTACCCGAACCCCGGCTTCCCGATCTACGAGTCGATGATCAACTACGTGGGCGGCAAGGCCGTGCCGCTGCCGATCCGCGAGGAGAACGGCTTCGACTTCGACCCCGCGGAGTTCGAGCGCCTGCTGAGCCCCAAGACCAAGCTGGTCATCCTCAACTCGCCCGCCAACCCGACGGGCGGCGTGATGGCCGCGGCGACGATGGAGAAGGTCGCCGCCGCGCTCAAGAAGTACCCCGACGTGATGGTCCTGACCGACGAGATCTACTCGCGCGTGATCTACACCGGCTCGCACCGCTCGATCGCGGCCCTGCCCGGCATGAAGGACCGCTGCATCATCCTGGACGGCTTCTCGAAGACCTGGGCGATGACCGGCTGGCGCCTGGGCTACGGCGTCGGCCCGAAGTGGCTCATCGACGCCATCGCCAAGCTCGCGACCAACGACCACTCGTGCGTGGCCTCGTTCGCGCAGATCGCCGCCATCGAGGCGCTCGTCGGCCCGCAGGACTCGGTGGCCGAGATGGTCAAGGAGTTCCAGCGCCGCCGCGACGTGATCGTGAAGGGCCTGAACACCCTGCCCGGCTTCACCTGCCTGACGCCGTCGGCCTCGTTCTACGTGTTCCCGAGCATCAAGGGCACGGGGATGAAGTCCAAGGCGCTGGCCGACGCGCTGCTCAACGAGGCCGGCGTGGCCTGCCTGGCCGGCACCGCCTTCGGCTCCTACGGCGAGGGCTACCTGCGCTTCTCGTACGCGAACTCCGTCGAGAACATCCAGACGGCTCTCGAGGCGATCCGCAAGACCCTCCCGAAGCTCGCGGTCCCCGCCGGCCGGTGAGCACCGACCGCGCCTCCATCCGCCGCATCGTCGCGTACGTCCGCCCGCACCGGGCGCGGCTGTTCCAGGCGTGCGCGGTGATGGTGGTGGTCGCCGCGCTGAACGGGGCCATGGTGAAGGTCATGGACCCGGTCACGAGCTCCCTGTTCGGGGGGGCGAACGCGGACCCCGAGAGGCTCGTCCGGGTCGCGCTGATGATCCCCGGCATCTTCTTCCTGATGCTGGTCTTCAAGTACACGCTCGCCTACCTGATGAGCTGGCTCGGCCAGAAGATCACGCAGGAGATCCGCGAGGACCTGTTCCGCCACCTGCACGCGCTGTCGATGGACTTCTTCTGGAAGAGCAAGGGCGGCGAGGTGCTGGCCAAGCTCACCAACGACATGACCGCCCTGCAGTCCGCGCTCCAGTTCGCGCCGCTGTACGCGATCCGCGACTCGCTGACGGTCGTCGTGATGCTCGGCGTGATGTTCTGGACGAACGCGAAGTTCGCGTCGATCGCCCTGATCGCGATCCCGATGGCGGGGGGCGTGCTCGGCGTGCTGGGCCGCAAGCTGCGCTCGGCCGGGCGGCGCGGCCAGGAGGTGATGGGCGAGATCTACCATCGCTTCCAAGAGAGCCTGCAGGGCATGCTGGTCGTGAAGTCGTTCAACTACGAGAAGGGCGCCATCGACAAGTTCCGCA
>JACQBB010000311.1 GCA_016194625.1 Elusimicrobiota bacterium
GTCCTTCACGTCCACGCCCTCTTTCTGCATGTGCATCGCGCGCGTGCGCAGCTGCTTCATGAAGGCCGGGTCCTTCCACTCGCGGAAGAACATCGCCATCATGCCCTTGGCCTTCGGGTCGTTGGCCAGCTCCGGCGGCAGAGCCGGCATGCCCGCCGGCATCGCGGCCGCGGCTCCGCCCTCGGCGGCCGCCGCCTCGTCCTTCGCGAACGGGTTCAGCTTCTTGATCCAGGACATTTTTATAGGGGTCAGGCCTAAACTTATTTGACTTGTTCGCGCGGCGCGATAAGTCGAATAAGTTTAGGCCTGACCCTCCTCCGTAAAATGGCGGAAGGGGTGGGATTCGAACCCACGAGGGGCTTGCACCCCTGGCAGTTTTCGAGACTGCTACCTTCAACCGCTCGGTCACCCTTCCGTGTACGGCCGTCGTGAGCGGTTGAGGCGATATTTTAGCATACGGGCCGGGGAGCGGCGGCGGCCTGACTTCCGTTGTCGGGCGGCCGCGCGGGCTTCGACGAGAACGTTTTGTTGCTATAGTCAGGGAGGATGCGGCACCTCCCGCTCGCCGTCCTCCTCGTGCTCGCGACCGCGTGCGGCAAGGGTCCGGAGGAGCCCCGCATCGCGTTCTCCGACGTCGAGACCGCGGCGGCGGAGCCGCACCGGAGCGTCAAGCCGCTCCGGATCGCCATCGCCTCCATCGTTTCGCCGCAGCGGAACCTCCGGGACTACGAGCGCATGCTCCAGTACTTGGGGCGGAAGTTGGGCATGCCCGTGGAGGTGGTCCAGCGTTCGGGCTATTCCGAATGCATCACGCTGCTGGAGAACCGGGAGATCGACGCGGCTTTCGTCTGCAGCGGGCCTTATGTGGACGCCCGCGAGCGGTTCGGAGCGGAGGCCCTCGTCGTTCCTCGGGTCAGCGGGCGGGGGACCTACTGCGCGTACGTCATCGCGCGCAAGGGCGGACCTATCCGCGCCTTCGAGGACCTCCGCGGGAAGGTCTTCGCATTCACCGATCCGTTGTCGACCACCGGCAAGCTCTACCCTTCCTATCGCCTCGCGGAACTTCGGCAGACGGCCGAGGCGTTCTTCGGCCGGACGATCTTCACCGGCGGCCATGACAACTCGGTCGAGGCCGTCGCGCACGGACTGGCCGACGGAGCGGCCGTCTCGAGCCTCGTCTGGGAGGGCATGGCGAAGTCCGGCGTGAGCGCGGCGTCCCAGACGAAGGTGATCGAGCGCTCTCTGCCCTTCGGCATGCCTCCGGTGGTCGTGCATCCCCGGCTGGATCCCGCCCTGAAAGCGCGCCTGCGCGACGTGTTCTTGAACATGCACCGCGATCCCGAGGGCCGGGCGCTGCTCGCTCAGGCCGGGATCGAGCGGTTCACCGCGACCAAGGACTCGGCCTACGACGGCGTGAGGCGCATCCGCGCCGCGGTCACCGAGGCGCGATGAAGACTCCTGGGGCCAGTCTCAAGCTCAAGATCATGGCCGGCGTCGGGAGCCTGGTCCTGGCCTTCGGCGTCACCGTGATGGGAAGCATCCATCGCGGCCTCTCCCAGATGCTCAAGGAGGAGCTGACGCGGCGCGGCGTGACCATCGCCCGCGTCCTCGTCGTGCCCGCCGAGGACGCGATCCTGACGGACGACCGGTTCGCCCTTCATTCGCTGTTCCGCGAGACGATGCGCGGCTACGACGACGTGCGCTACATCTACGTCCGGGGCCCGGCGGGGGACATCTCGGCGCACACCTTCCCCGCCGGAATCCCGCGGGGCCTGGCGAGCGTGAATCCCGCTGCGAGCGCGCCTCCCGGGGCCTATCGGATGCGTCCGGTGATGACCGACGAGGGGCACATCCAGGACATCGCGTATCCTCTTCTCTCCGGGCGCCTGGGGAGCGTCCACGTGGGGATGAACGAGCAGCGGGTGCGCCGCCGCATCGCCCGGATGGTCATCGGTTGGGGCGCGGGCGCCGCGTTGATGCTGGCATCGGGCCTGCTGGTCGCGTACTGGCTGACCTCGACGCTTGCCGCGCGCTTCGCGCGCCTCATCGAGGTCGCTCGGAAGGTCGGCGAAGGGAACCTGGACGTCCGGGCCGACGACGGCTTGGACGACGAGGTGGGGCGGCTCGCCGGGGCGCTGAACCGCATGATCGAGGATCTCAAGCGCTCGCAGAGCGACCTGATCCGCTCGGGGAAGCTCGCGGCGATCGGCGAGCTCGCCAGCTGCGTGTCGCACGAGATCAACAACCCGTTGAACACGATGGCGATCTGCACCCAGGCCCTACTCGACCGCGCGAAGAGCCCGGAGCTGCTCGCCTGCGAAGAGTTCGGGGCGTTCCCCGAATACCTGAAGACGGTCAACGACGAGATCTTCCGCTGCAAGGCGATCACGGGAGGGCTGCTGGATCTCGCCCGCCACAAGGAGCCGCGGCGCAGCGCGGTGGACCTCAACGAGCTGATCGCGCGCACGCTGCCCCTGGTCGCCCACCGCGCCCGTCAGGCCGGGCAGACGATGACGTTCGACCCGGCCGCCGGCTCCTTGACGATCAGGGCGGACGCGGACCAGATCCGGCAGGTCATCCTCAACATCCTCATCAACGCCGTGGACCACGGCGCTCCCGGCGGCGAGGTGCGCATCCGGACGGAGCGCGGCGCGGGCGGCGCGGCGGTGTCGGTCGCGGATTCCGGCGGCGGCATCGCTCCGGAGAACCTCCGCAGGGTGTTCGAGCCGTTCTTCACGACCAAGCCCGTGGGCAAAGGCACCGGGTTGGGCCTGGCGATCTGCCAGAAGATCGTCGACAACCACCGAGGCCGCATCGAAGTCGCGAGCCGCGTCGGAGCGGGCTCGACCTTCACCTTCTCAATCCCTTACGACGGCCAGGAGGCCCCTCTCGATGCATAGAAAAGCGAGCGTCCTCATCGTCGACGACGAGGAGAAGACCCGCCATTATCTGAAGACGGAGCTCCTGCGCAAGGAATACGAGGTCCAGACGGCCCGCGACGGGCGCGAGGCCATGGATTCTCTGGCGGGTGAGTTCGCGGACGTCGTCCTCCTGGACATCGCCATGCCCGGGGAGACCGGCGTGGAGGTCCTGGCGAAGGTCCGCCGGGAGCATCCGATGGCGCGGGTGGTCATGCTCACCGGCAACGCGACCGTGGAGACGGCGCTGGAGTCGATGAAGCTCGGCGCCTACGATTATCTGACCAAGCCGTACGACCTGACCGAGCTGTGCCTGGTCATCGACCGGGCTTTCGAGGAGACCAAGCTGCGGCGCGAGAACGAGGTCCTGCAGCGGAGGTTCTCCCGGGAGTCGGAGTTCGACCTGTTCGTCGGCGAGGATCCCGGGGTGAAGGAGGCGCTGCGGATGGCCGAGAAGGCGGCGGCGGCGGCGTCCGCGGTCCTCATCTCCGGAGAGACCGGGACGGGCAAGGAGATCATCGCCCGGATGATCCATCAGAAGAGCGCCCGACGCGACGAGCCTTTCCTGGCGCTCAACTGCGCCGCCTTCCAGGACGCGCTCCTCGAGAGCGAGCTGTTCGGCCACGAGAAGGGCGCCTTCACCGACGCCTCGCGGCAGAAGCCCGGTCTCGTCGAGCTGGCGAGCCGGGGAAGCCTGTTCCTCGACGAGATCGGGGACATGCCCTCGGGCGTGCAGGCGAAAGTCCTGCGCTTCCTGGACTCGGGGGAGTTCCGGCGCCTGGGCGGGACGCGGAACATGAGGACCGACGTCCGCATCCTGAGCGCGACGCACCGCGACCTGCCCAAGGCCATCGAAGAGTGCCGGTTCCGCAACGACCTCTTCTTCCGACTCAACGTGGTGACGATACGCCTTCCTCCCCTGCGGGAGCGGACGGGGGACATCCCGCGCCTCGCGGAGCACTTCCTTAAGAAGTGCTCCGCCTCCATCGCGACGCGGTGCCGGAGCCTCTCGCCCGCGGCGCTCGACGCGCTGAAGGACTACCCCTGGCCCGGCAACGTCCGCGAGCTCGAGAACGTGATCGAACGCGCGATGATCCTCTCGGAGGGGGATTCGATCATGGGCGCGGACATCGCCGCGTGCCTGAAAGGCTCCTACTCCGCCGGGGAGCGTCCCAAGGATTCGTCCTTGGCCGAGGTCGAGCGCTGCCACATCCTCAAGGTCCTCGCGGCTTCGGGAGCCAACAAGGCCCAGGCGGCGCGCGCCCTGGGCATCGACGTCAAGACCCTCTACAACAAGCTCCGAGAATACGAGGCGGCTTCCTAGGCTAGGAAGACCCGCCGCTCTCCAGCAGGGAGAAATACCACGCCGGGTCGGGAAAAATTCCCGGCCCGGCGCGGCCCGTTTTCGGCTCCCTCCTGCCGGATCGTCCCGGACTCCTCTGGTCGGACCGTTGCCCTGTCGATGGGTGCGGTGTCCCCTCCGCACGAGGGGAACGCGCACTTTTACGACGCAGCACGAACTTCAAGAGGAGATCCAATGGATACTCGAAGCAGTCGTCTCATCCGCCGGGCCGCTCTGGCCTTCGCGGCGACGGTCGCGATGTCGGCGGGCGTCCTCGCGGCGCCGGCGCGCGCCGCCGAGGCCGCGGTCGGCGCCGCCGCCTGCGCCGGCTGTCATGAGAAGCAGGCGTCGTCCCTGAAGGGCACCGCGCACGGAGCGCGGCTCGAGAGGATCAAGGGCGTCGCCTTCGAGAAGAGCTGCGAGACCTGCCACGGCGACGGCGCCGCGCACGCCTCCGCCGGCGACGGGAAGGGCATCTTCAATCCGGGCAAGGCCGCGGGGGAGAAGGCCTCCGAGCTCTGCCTGACCTGCCACTCCGCCGACCGCAACCGGATGTTCTGGGCGGGCAGCCCGCACGCGGGCAAAGGCGAGAGCTGCGTGTCCTGCCACAAGGTCCACGGCGGCAACGAACTCCTCCTGAGCAAGAAGACCGAAGGCGAGCTGTGCCTCTCCTGTCACAAGGACGTGAAGGCCGACCTGATGAAGCGCTCCAAGCATCCCCTGCGCGACGCGACCGCGCGTTCGGGCGAGGGGAAGATGTCCTGCTCGTCGTGCCACAACGCCCACGGGACGCGCTCCGAGAAGCTCATCGCGGCGAAGTCCGTCAACGACAAGTGCTACGAGTGCCACGCCGAGAAGCAGGCCCCGATGCTCTGGGAGCACGCGCCCGTCAAGGAGGACTGCATGACCTGCCATTCGCCCCACGGCTCCTCCAACAACAAGCTCCTGGCGCTCAAGGTGCCGCGCCTCTGCCAGTCGTGCCACATGCAGGGCCGCCATCAGACCGGGTCCTTGGCCGCGAACTCCGCGTACGCGGCCAACCGCTCCTGCTTGAACTGCCACATGATGGTGCACGGATCGAACCACCCCTCGGGCGCGGTCCTTCAGCGATGATACGCATCAACGAATCGGAGAACATATGACCAGAACTCACAGGACGTTCCGCGCGGGACTGTTCCTTTCCCTGCTGCTGTCGACGGCCGGGTCGTCGGCCGAGACCAAGGTCGACCTCGGGGGGAGCGGCGAGCTGATCTCCGGCGACTTCAACGTCGGGGGGCGGGCCGTGAGCGTGACCGGCTCCAAGGACAAGGCCGCGGAATACGCCGACTTCCGCAACGGCTTCATGGTCGACGAGGCGCGGCTGCGCATGGAGAGCGAGACCAAGCCCTATTACCTGGACCTCCGGCTCCGGAACGCGACGCGCGACGACGAGTCCTACCGCGTCAAGAGCGGCGTCCACGGGAAGTGGAGCTTCGACGCCTCCTTCGACCGGACTCCGCACAACTTCAACACCGGCGCCCTGATCCTCAACGGGGCCGGCAGCGGCCGGCTCGGCATCGCCAACGCGGTGCAAAGCTCGCTGCAGGCCGTCGAGCAGACGCGCCAGGAGCGCGGCGGCGTGGCGCTGACCGACACGACCGGCGAAGACGCGCAAGCGCAGGCGATCGTGCGCAACTTGCTCTCGACCAGCGACCCGACGACCTTCAAACTGGAGCGCGAGCGCGCGTCCGTGAACATGGCCTGCAACGTCACCCCCGAGGTCAAGACCTGGGTGAAGGCGGCCCAGGAGCGCCGTGACGGCGACCGTCAGACCGCGGCCGGCACGTACGAGCGCTACGCGCAGGGCGCGGCCGGCCTCACGCACACGGAGGACCAGTTCGTGGTCACCGGAATGGAGCTCGCCGAGCCCGTCAACTACCGGACCACGACCTTCAACGCCGGCGCCGGGGTCTACAAGAAGAGCTGGCTGGCGGACGTCGAGTACACGCTCACGGACTTCGACAACGGCATCAAGTCCTTGGCGTGGAGCAACCCGTTCCGCACCACCGACCTCGGCGCGAAGAGCGCCACGGGGGCCGACAACAACGCGTATGACCGCGGCCGGTTCGTCAACGGGCAGATGTCGTTGGCGCCGTCGAACCAGACCCACGACCTGTCCTTGTCCGGGTCGGTGGAACTCCCGCTCCACAGCCGGTTCACGGGCAACGCGAGCTACGCGCTGACCAGCCAGAACGACCTGCTGCTGCCGTACACGCTCAACAGCGGCATCGCCGGCATCGGGGGCGCGCCGGCCAACGTGACCGACGTCGCGGCTCTCCCGGCCTCCCGCTTCAACGGGGAGATCCGCACCCTCACGCAGAGCTACGCGTTCACCACGAAGCCGACGGAGAAGCTCGGGGCGTCCGTGAAGTACCGCTATTACGACTACTCGAACCATTCCGACAGCATCCTGTTCCCCGGCTACGCCGCGTTCGGCGAATCCTACTGGCGGACCTTCCGGAACGACCCCACCGGCGCCAACGACGCCGTCGTGCGCAACGACCCGGCCTCGTACACCCGGCAGACGGCGAAGTTCGCCGTCGATTACGAGGTCGCGCGTCCCCTGACGGTCGACGTCGACGCGCTGTGGGACCGCTACGACTTCAAGCAGCAGCGCATCGACAAGACCGACGAGGTCGGGGCCGGCGCGGGTTTCGTCCTCCGGCCCGCCGCCGCCGCGGACGTGAAGGGCTCCTACCACTACGCCCACCGCGCCGTTAAGAACTACAAGCGCGGCGACACGGCCGCCAACCCGGAGGCCATCGGCCTGATGAACTACAATTGGGCCGACCGCGTCCGCCACCGGGCCGACCTCCGCGCGGACGTCACGCCCGTCGACTCCGTGACGTTCGGCGTCGGCGGCCGCTACCAGAACGACGAGTACGGCGCGGACGACCGGTTCGGCCTCAAGAGCCAGAAGAACCTGATCGGCATGATCGACGCGACTTATGAGCCTTCCGAGAACGTCGCCGTCTCCGCGAGCTACAGCCGCGAGAATCGCAAGGGGCGGATGCAGAGCGCGGCCAAGGACGACACCTTCAACGTCGCGGGCAGCGCCTTGGACGACTCCTTCGGCTCGGACAACTTCAACCCGTTCAACTACTGGAACACCGACATCACCGAGAACGTGGACACGATCGGGCTCGACGTGGCGGTGCGCCCGGTCCCCGAGAAGCTGAAGATGAGCCTCGGCTATGCCTTCTCGGAGAGCCGGATGCGCTTCGACACGGGCAACCCGAACGCCGCCGACGCCTCGGCGGCGGGCTACAGCGGCACGAAGCTCGCCAACGGCGCGGCCAAGGCCTGGCCCGCGGTCGTCAGTCGGACGCAGGAGATCCGGGCCGGGGGCTCTTACGAGGTGATGAAGGACCTGACCGTCGGGCTGAACTACCTCTTCGCCTGGTACCGGCTCAACGACTTCACCAACAGCTCGTCGTACCTGGCCGGGAGCACGCCCGAGAACAGCACCAAGTACGTCATGACGGGCGGGACCAACTACGACTACACCGCGCACATGGTGGGGAGCTACGTCGCGTACAAGTTCTGATTCCCATTCGCGGGATCCCAGGCCCGCGGAGGGATCCGTAAGCAAGCCCCCCGAGAGGGGGGCTTGTCTTTCGTTCGGAGGGCGGGGAATAGGTACACTGTCTCCATGACCAACAACCTGTTCGTCGGCGGCTTCCCGTACGAGACCACGGAGGACGCGCTCATGCAGCTGTTCGCGTCCTGCGGCACGGTCCTCAAGGTCAAGATCCTGACCGACGGCGAGACCGGCCGCTCGCGCGGGATCGGCTTCGTGCTGATGCAGACCGAGGCCCAGGCGGCCGCGGCGATCGCCAAGCTCAACGGCGCCGAGTTCGGCTCCCGCAAGATCTTCGTCACCGAGGCGAAGCCCCCGACGAAGCCCGTCCAGCGCAGCCTGGGCGGCTACGCCGACAAGCCCGGCTTCGTCGAGCGGCGCTCGGGCAAGGACCGCCGGCAGAACCCGCCCCCGTTCGCGCCCGCGCCGGCCGCCCCCGCGGCGGCCGAGAAGCCGTGGGAGCGCCGCGCCGCCCCCGGCGAGGCGAAGCCGTGGGAGCGCAAGCCCGGCGGCTTCGGCGGCCCGAAGAAATGGGAGAAGAAGCCCGGCGCGCCCGGCGAGAAGAAGTGGGAGAAGAAGAGCTGGGACCGCAAGCCCGGCGGCGCCGACGGCCCCAAGAAGTGGGACAAGAAGCCCGGCGGCTTCGGCGGCCCGCGGAAGTTCGGCAAGAAGCCGGGCGGCTACCCGAAGGGACCGCGCTAGGGCGCGTACGCCGGGACGGGCGGCGGAGCGGCGGGCGCCGCGACCCAGCGGTTCGTCGGCTTGTCGAAGACGAGCTTCTCGGCCCGGCCGTCGCCGGAGATCAGGTCGGCGCCGCCCGTCGGCCAGTGCTCGACCCAGGTGAGGCCCGCGTCGCGGTCCTCCGCGAACAGCGTGACCTCGTCGTGCCCGCCGGCGCGCAGGATCTGCGTCGAGAAGCGGACCTCCCGCCCCGGCCAGACGGCGGTCCCGGGCCCGAGGCGCTCGGCGAGCGCGCCGTCGGCGCGCAGCAGCGCGGCGCTCGGGGCCTCCCGGCCGCCGGCCGCCGCGGTGGACGCGGAGCGCGCGTACTCGACGGCGGCGCGCGTCATCACCAGGCGCACCCGCAGCGTCCCCGACGACGCGTCGACCGCCTCCTGCGCGAAGGCCGTCGTGCCGGCGGACAGCCGCCGCA